>CAJBZC010000540.1 GCA_903959965.1 uncultured bacterium | reverse complement strand
CCTTGATCAGACTGCCCATGCAAACCGGATCGGGCAGGGCACTATAGGAAGTCGGATGCGTATTCCAGGTGGCACCCATATCAGTCGTGGTCGATACACTGCGGAATTTCCCCCGGTTGTCGCGCATGTTGAGCATGAGCGCGCCCGGCCTGGTCTCTACCACCTGGCTTTCTGTCGTATTCGACTTCGGCCCCAGGACGCGGCCTTTCCAGCTGGCGCCATGATCTTCGCTCCAGATGATGGTGGAATACGGCATGCGATTTTCGTCCCAGTACTGCGCCGGGAATACCAGCCGACCATCCTGCATCGCGATGCCATTGCCCGGCCCCTGGAAGAACAAATGCCAGCGTGGTTCCTTTACCTGCGGGGTTATGCTGTAGGGCGCAGACCAGGTCAGCCCGTCATCGTCGCTGTGCGCCAGCACGAACTGCCCCGTTGTGTCGGGCGAAAGTCCGGGCTTGGAACCCGCAATGGATCGGTTGCCCTTACTCCACAAAGCTGCAACGATGATTCGCTTCGTAGCCGGATCAAAAAGTATCGTTGGATCTCCCACTCCGTTATTTTCATGCGGGGCCCCCATATCCATGATCACCCGCATGGGCGACCAGCTGCGCCCCCCATCTGTACTGCGATTCAGACCTACATCGACATGACCGGGAAGGTCGCGGGTGTTGAGATACCGAATATCATAAACGGCGAGCAGGGTACCCTTGTCGGTCTCCACAATGCCGGGAATGCGATAGGTGTGTACACCATCATCACCGGCCCTGCGTACAGCCGTGCCGACAGAGAGATGCCGATACGGCTCTGCATATACAAACCCTTCGGCACGTCTTCCGGGCTTAGATCCGCGGGCCCTGACCTTGAGGAAATGTACCTGCCGTAGTGTGAATGCCACTTCATCGCCAGTAGCTGCAGACTCCGAAGGTTTCAAGACCACCCAGCAATAGTATGTGCCTGCCTTCAGTCTGACATCCGGCGTGAAATTGACACGCGCTTCCGGGCGATCCACCGAACCGATCAGCCTGGCCTTCTCAAAGGATGCCGTATCACTCATCCACAATTCGATGCGCCCCACCTTGCCGGCGTCAGCGTCATTCCCGAGCTGACATTCCACTGAACCGAGTGAACGGGCACCGGCAGTTTCAGACAACCGGATCTCCATCCGATGCACCGGACCGGAGGAAACACCCTTTAACAAAGGAACAGCGATGGCGTATTGACGAACGATCAATCCCGAATCACTGACAGTTGAAGAAAGAATCCTTGCACCGGCAGACTGGCGGGTCAACAGACTCAATCCAACATATGCAAATAAGTAAATATAAACACGAAAGGTACTGTGCATGATATTTTCGTTTATACGTTACCGTTAGTAATCTGTGGCTTGGGCCGCAAAAACAGCAATTGAAGCAGAACAGCAAAAATAACCACAGCACCCAGCCAGGCGAAGTCTCTGCCAAGATTTCCGGCATCCGTTGATTTGCCTAGATAATCTGTGATGAGCGCGCCGGTGAAAATACCTGCCGTATTAAGAAATCCGTAAGCGGTGGCCCTGGATTCAGGCTTAACGAACTGACAAAGGATCGGCATATTGTTCGTATCGAACATACCGAAACCGAAGCCGAAGAGGAAGGCGGCCGTCAGGATGTGCGGCAATTCCGAACCAAATCCCATCAGCAGCATGGCCGGAACGGTGAGCGACAGGCCGATGGCGCCGGTGAAGACACGGCCGCGAATATTTCGTTGCACCCAGCGATCTGATAGCATGCCACCGGTCAGTACGCCCAGCAGCGAGGAGACCGAGATCGATATGGTGGCGATCGGACCGGCACGCGACATATCGATGCCCAGGTTTTCAGATATGAGCGTGGGCGCCCAGTTCTTGATGGCCCAACCCGGTAAACTGGGAACGGCGAAGTAAATGACAATGATCCAAAAGGCAGGAGATTTCAAGAGGGAAAACAAACCTCCGAAGGCATCTGCGACACCGGATCCGCCGGCGAGCCTGTCCACATTCGGCCTGCGGGCATCCTTCAAAAAAAACATGAGCAGGACAGCATAGGCCATGCCAACAAATCCAAAGAATATGAACGTGTGCTGCCAGGTGTACATGCTCGAGATGGTAGAACCAAATCCGCCAAAAGCCTGTCCCATATAGATCCCCGACATGTGGATGCCCACGGCCAACGATCGGGTCTTGTCTGAGTGCAGTTCGGCGATGAGTGCGAGTCCGCCAGGGATATAAAGCGCCTCACTGAAACCCATGATGGCGCGAAGTAAATATAACTGATCGAAAGTGCGCGCATAGCCCATGGCGAAGGTCACCGCGGACCAAACAAACAGACTGCCAATGATCAGCCATTTCCGGTTGACCCGGTCGGCCACCATGCCCGAGAATACACTCATCGCACCGTAGATCCACATGAACACAGCCATGAGTCGCCCGAAATTGGCGGCCTGTCTGAGATCTTCAATATCCACCTGCATCGCCGGCCGCATAGTGGCAATCATCTGCCGGTCCATGTAATTCAACAGCGCAACTCCCCAAAGCAGGGCAACCACGATCCAGGGATAATACTTTGACGACCTCATGGCAAACTTCGTTTATACATAACCGTTACGACGAAACGGCATCACTGAAAGCAGTCCAGGCGAAAGCCCTTAGGCATCACACTCCTTCTGTTTGCATAGCTGGTAACGGACTTGAGCAAAAAGATTCGAAACCCACGTTTTTAACATCCCTGATGAATAATTCATATTTATCGTCAGTCATGTTCCTGACCGGCAGCCGAAACTTTCCGCAGTCCATACCGAGCATGCGCATGAAGGCCTTTCCGGTCGCGATGCCCCCGTATTTCCCCAACAGCCGGATCATATCGATCGACTGCTGCTGGAGGCTCCTGGCAGATGCCAGATCTCCCGAGGCAAAGGCCGCCATCAAATCCAGATACAACGGAGCTGCATAATTATAGGTACTCCCCACCGCACCGGGTGCGCCGAGCGACAAGGCTGGCAGCATGTTCTCATCCCGCCCCCACAGCATGTTGTATCGTCCTTCTGCAAAATGAATACAGGAAAGATAATCCATAAAATCTTCGTGGGTATACTTTATACCTACAAAGGAAGGCATACGACCGTCGATGGCCTGTAGGAGATCGATCATAGAGGTACCCACACCCGTCAAGACCGGAATGTGATAATAATAGAACGGCATGTCAGGCACGGCGGCTCCAACTTCGATGCAACAATCCGCCAGGGCTCGCGCATCAGCGGGCTTGAAATAAAAGGGAGCGGTAAAGGAGACGGCATCCATCCCGGCAGCCTCAGCGTGCCGCGCCAGATTCCTGCAATCCTCCAGGGAAGTCCCACCGACCAGCGGCATCACTGCGAAATCGTCATCATCTGAAGCGCAGGCGCCCCAGGCATCGATCACCCGTTTCTTTTCATCAAGAGACAAGCTTACACCTTCTCCCGTAGAGCCGCATATGAAAGCGCCATGCACACCGTTGTGCTTGAGAAATGCGTAGTATCGAGGGATCATTCCCAGATGCAAAGAGCCATCCTCGTGCATCGGAGTGAAAGGGGCCGCTATAAGTCCCTGGAATAGTGCCATAGTGATTGTTTCAAGGATGGGTGTCCAACCGGGCGGGATCTGATCCGCCGCCCGGATGGACATTCCATCGGATCAGGTACCGGGATATGATGGGTTCTGAACGAGCGTCGGGTCTGCATTGAGCGTAGATCGATCGATCGGCCAAAGGAGCTTATATTCCTGGGCCTTGTCGAGCACACCGATCAGCGGGAGGTCTCGACGGAACGCCAGCGGATCACCCGCTGCATCCTGCATGCGCCGCAGATCATACCAACGCTTGCCCTCTGCCACAAATTCCTTACCACGCTCTTCGAAGATAGCAATCTCGTTCGACTCGAACGTACCATTAACGAAGGCGGGAAAATTGGTTCCGCCACCGTAGGCACGCTTGCGGATCACATTGATCTCGGCAGAAGGGTCCTGCCCCTGCTTGTTCTTGATCTCTGCCAGCAGGAGAACAGCATCCGCCCAGCGATACACGGGCCAGTCGTCTGCAAATGCCCGGTTTGTACCATCCATGGTTCCCAGGAACTTGCGCAGGTTCACAAATTTATTTGAGGCGATGGGATTGCGATAAAAATCGTAGAACGTCGCACGCGCACGCTGATCTAATGCCGTGTCGTACTTCAGGAAGAGGTCGTACCTGTATTCGTAACGGATGATCGTACCTCCACCTGCTACTTTCAATGGGTCAGCCGCAGAGGCTCCAACCTCGGAAGAAGTCAGTGGCTGTCCGGCAACGTTGACGAAACTCGACATCGGATCAGTGGCAGCATACACAAATTGATTGAACGTGTTCGTTGCTTCACCAATCTGATAACGAACGGCGAAGATCACCTCACTGTTGCCTTTGTTCGCATACCTGAAGACATTCGCAAAGGATGCTTGCGACGAGCTCTGGGCAATGGCGGCTTCTGCGGCGGCACGAGCAGTGGCGAGGTCGGCAGTAGTACTGGCCGGCGCCTTGCCGTCCATCTTTACCTTGGCAGACCAGAGATACACTTCCGCTTTCAGTACCTGCGTGGCCGGGAGTGCCCACTGCGCCTTCTGGAACTTCGCCGTGTTCACATTATTGAAGTTCGTTTCAGACTTGGTGAGATCCGATTTGATCAGATCAAGTGTTTCTTTTTCCGTATCAGAACGCTTGAGGAAGGCCTGCTCAGACGCAGTGGGCCGGCTGATCAGCACGCTGGGTTCAGTGGCCAGGGGCACCCTGCCATACGTACGGAACAGATGGAAATAGTAGTAGGCGCGCAAACCGTAAGCCTGCCCCAGGTAATACTTCTTGTCGGCATCCGGCAAATAAGTCGCCTGCTCTACCTGATAAATGAAATTATTCACCTGGAAGATCGGCCCGTACAAACCGGCCCAACTGCTGAAACCCGGACTGGATTCACGCAGGTCCTGGCGAATGATGCCCACAGAGTTCAATGATGAAGTACCGGTTGCTCCGGTCGCATCTTTGAAAACACCGCCGCGTAATTCGCCCAGTGTCCAAAGCGTGAATTGCAAACCGCGCAGCTGGTTATGCAAACCGATCATCGCCCCGTCCACCTGGGCGGGCGTCTTCCAGAAATTCGAAGCCGTATAATAATCCTCCGGCGCCAGGTCCAGCTTCTTGCAGGAAGGCATGGAAATCATCAGAGCGATCACCGGCAGGATGGTTAATATTCTTTTCATGTGTCGATGCTTTGCTGATTAGAAGGTGATTTGAGCCCCCATGATAAAGACCCTGGGCAGCGGATAACCGCCGGCGCCAGCTGCTGAATTGGCTATACTTCCAGACTCGGGCGAATAAAGGGTCGCCTTGCTGAAATAGGCTACATTCTGAACCGTCAGGGAGAAATTGACTGCCTCGCTTCGGATCGCACCAGCCCATCCTTTCGGCAGGGAATAACCGAGATGGATCTCGCGCAATGCCAGGTAGTCGCCCTTCTTGTAGAACATCTCCGATTCTCTCAGTACGTTGTTCTTGAAAAGTTGATCAGCCCAGTAATAGGTCGGGAACTTGGCGCCGTTATTCGTGGGCGTGTACGTATCAAAAACATCCGTGATCGTGTTGAAAGTACCCTGCGCATTACCCATGAACCAGGCACGCGGACCGTCATACGCCACAAAGCCGAGGGCATAATCGAAGCGGGTACTCAGGGTCAGGTTCTTCCAACGGGCAATGGCACCGAAACCTCCCGTGTAACGGGGCACCGTGCGACCCATATAGGCACGATCCCGGAAATCGATCGTGTCATTCTTGTCAAGATCCGTCCACATGACATCACCCAAAGCAATGGGGAAATGACTGCCACGCTGCGCCGTAGTCAATGCATTCCAGCGGGCGGGACCCAGGAGTACCCGGGCGCCGTTCAGATCCACCCGATTGCCATGTGCGTCCAGCTGCCCTTGTGTCCGGTACAGATCAGCAGGTACATATGCATAAGCCACGTTGGGATCCATCCCTTCCTGGAAACCACCTACCCAAACCAGCTTTCCGGTCTTCGGATCGTACACCTGCACGCCACCCTGGCGGTTATTTTCGATGCCGTTGGACGGCAGCTTCAGGATCTTGTTGGCGTTGTAGGCCAGGTTGAAGTTGATGTCCAGCTGCCAGTCGCGGGTACGAAGTGCCCGATAGTTCAGGTCAACTTCTACCCCCTGGTTCTGCATGCTACCATTATTGGTGGTCAGACTCGTTACACCCGAAGTGGCCGGCAACGTGAATGCAGAGATCTTGTTTTCCGTACGGCGGTTGTAAAAGGCGGCAGAGAGATCGATCTTTCCAAGGATGTTAGTTTCTACGCCAAACTCCCAGGTGCCGGATTTCTCCCAAAGCAGATCCGGAAAAGGCGGAGAAGAGAAGAGATAACCCGCGCTCGCATTGTACCGACCTACACTGTAACCGCCCTGCAGTCCATAGGAGCTAATGCCGCTGACATTACCGTTCTGCCCCCAGCTTGCACGTAGCTTCATGGTACGGAAGATATCAGAACGGAAGAAAGACTCCTTGTGCAGGTTCCAACCCGCCGAAATACCCGGGAAATTACCCCAGCGATTGTTGATCAGCTTGGAATAACCATCACTGCGCAATGTCGCCGTCAACAGATACTTGGAGGCATAATCGTAAGTCGCCCGTCCGAAGAAAGAAAGAATGCGCTGACGATCGTGATACGAATCCACTGAAGGCTGCACATCCTTGTCGCGCTTCACATAGGCCAGATCCATGAAGTCATCTGAAGAGGCCTGCTGGCCAGAAGCGGATACACCATAGGAATAAGTATCGTAATACTCGGTGCCCGCCATCAGCTCCAGGGAATGATCCTTGGCGAAAGTGGTTGAGTAATCCAGCACCGCATTGTAAGTCTGGCTCAGGTTCCGATCGAATGAAGCAGAGGATGCGCGGGTGCGGTTGATGTTGCCCGGACTTTGCAGATAATCGCGGTTGAAACTTTCGTAGTATCCCTCGTTGTAGAACAAGTTGGCACTGGCCTTCAGCCAAAGGTTGGGAAGAAAATCAATCTTCAGCCCCTGCGACATGGTGAATTTGTCGGTATTGTTCCGGCGGATGAACTTATCATCATTTACCAACGGGTTACCATCACCCAGGTCACGACCAATCAACAACTGACCCTGCTCATTGTAGCCGCGCATGGTTGGAGGTGCCCCAAGCGAACGCGACAGATAGTTGCCTTCCGAATTGGTGACCGGATCGCGCCATTTGGCGTCCGCGAAGTTCAAACTTGAGATGGAGGTCAGCCAGGGTTTGATCTTATATTCGGCATTCAGCACAAAGGTGTACCGCTTGTAGAAAGTATTGATCGGCATCCCCTTTTCGTCGTACATGCCAAAGCCTGCATAATATTTCGAGCGATCATTGCCTCCGGTCATCCCCACGTTATAATCCTGCGTGAGACTTTGCGGCCGGAGGGCGTAGTCACCATAATTGAAGTTCTTGAAGATGAGCGTATCCACCCCGTTGATCGGATCGATCATCCACTGCCAGCCATCTGCCAACTTCTGGCGGTTCGTGTTATCCAGCTTCATCGTACTCCATACCCCGAGCGAATTGACATTGCCGTCGATCACATTGCCTGAGGCATCGAGAAATCGGTTACCCGTGCCAAACGGTCCGGCAGAAGTCAGTTGAGACAATCGTCCCGCATCATATATACCGGAGGTCTTCACGGCATTACGCGACCAGGTCAGATAATCACGCGCCCCAAGGAAAGTGAACGGCAGATTCAGGCGGTTGATGCCCACCTTGGAGCCCACCGTAATCTTGGATTGACCGGCCTTGCCCTTCTTGGTCGTGATCAGCACTACGCCATTGTTCGCCCGGGCACCGTAGATGGCTGTGGCGGAAGCATCCTTCAGCACCTCGATGGATTCGATGTCCTCCGGATTCACTTCAAAGAATCCCGCACGCAGCAGACCGTCCACGATCACCAGCGGCGAACCGGAACCATTATAGTTGGTGCCGCCACGCAATACGATGTTGGGCACAGCACCAGGCCGGCCGGAGGTCTGCTGAACGCGCAGACCAGGTATCGTACCCGCCAGCGCCGATGCCGGGTTCGAACGCACACCCGTCTGCAACACCCTGTTGTCGAGCTTGCTGACAGAACCCGTGATCTTCGACTTCTTCTGTGTGCCGTAGCCAATCACCACGATATCGTCCATATTGGACTCATCCTGACTCATGCTCACATCGATGACAGCAGCATCACCGACCATACGCTCCACGCCGGAATATCCGGTGAAAGAAAAGACCAATACCTGTCCGGCAGCCACGTCAATGGCATATCGCCCCTCGGCATCCGTCTGTGTGCCGGCAACGCGCCCCTTGATCGTGACGGTGACAGAAGACAATGGCCTCCCGTCCGCTTCACGCACGGAACCGGTCACCTTTTTCGACTGGGCAGCCCCGGTCAATACGGTGAGGATCGATGCGACAAGCAACCAGATCCTCAATAATGCGGATTTCATGCAACGCAATTTTGTTGTTTAGAATAATATACTTTATTATGTACGACATAATAAAATTAAATTGCGCTGCACCACTCACCAAATAATTTTAATATTTTCTTCGAAATTTGATATACTACTATGATAATCAATGCGTTTCATAAAGAGAACGATAATCCATATCTTTACGATTAAGTTAAACATGACCATGGCCGTAGAGCTCATACAGGAAAAACTGAAGGGGATCGAGACCAACTCACTGGTAGATAGGGTGGAGGCCAGGCTGGTTGAACTCCTGCAAAGCAGACAACTAAAGGTCGGAGATAGCATCCCCAAAGAGATCGAACTGGCCGAAATCATCGGCGTAAGCCGAACCGTCATAAGAGAAGCGCTGCTCCGACTGCGTACCATGGGCCTGATAGAATCCCGAAAGAAGAAAGGAGCCGTCATCACCAGCCCCGATATCTTCGGAAACCTCAGCAAGAGCATGAACCCCTACCTGCTCGACGACAATACGCTTCGTGAAGTATTTGAACTGAGACTGGTGCTGGAAGTCGGTATGGCAGATCTGCTATATAACCGAATCCAGAAAAAGGATATCGAAGAACTGCGAAAGATCGTGCAGGACGAACCGACCGATGCGGAAAACAGGATCTTTAACGTCAACCATGAGATCGCCTTTCACGGCAAACTGTACGATATCTCAGGGAACGAAACCATGCGGAAGTTCCAGAAGATGCTCCTGCCTGTCTTTGAATACGTACACGAAAGTGGCCTGCTGAAGAAACCGGCATCCCGTAAAAAATTCATCTCCCATCGGGGCCTGGTGGACATCCTGGAAAACGGATCACCCGAAATGTTCAGGAACGCCATGCGCAACCACCTCGATAATCACTTCGCCCGGCTGTTCGAGTAGCGAATGCGGAAAGTGCTCCCCATTCGCCGGAGCTCAACGTCTGATCAGCGGAAAATCCGGATGTTCCACATGAGCTGATTTCATGATTCGGTCGATCTGTGCCACGATTTCAGGGTGCTTAGCCGACAAATCAATGCTTTCCGCCGGGTCGTTTTTGATATCATATAATTCGATCGGACCGTCGGACAGCTTTATCAATTGCTGACGCACCCCCTTCCAGTTTCCCATCCTGACAGCCTGACGGCCGTTCTCTTCATGAAACTCCCAGTATAGGTATGCATGCGCAGCCTGACCCTTGCCCCCTTTCATCAAGGGCAGCATCGAAAGCCCGTCCGTACCTTGTATGGTTCCGGCTTTCAACAAGTCTGCAAATGTGGGCAGCAGATCCCAGGATGCAGACACATGCCCCGTAACCCCGGACTTCTTGATGACAGCAGGCCAGCGCGCAATCAGCGGCACCCGCATCCCTCCTTCGTAAAGCGACCGTTTGACACCCCTGAAACCCGCACCACTGTTGAAGAAAGCCGGATCATTTCCTCCTTCCTTATGCGGGCCGTTGTCGCTCGTAAACATGACAAGCGTGTTCCGATCGATGCCTCTGGCCTTCAGCAGGTCGAGCACTTCCCCAACATATCGGTCGACGCGACTTACCATCGCTGCATAGGCCGCCTTCGGATAAGGATTCGGTTGATAACCTGTTCCCTTCCATTCCGCAACAGGCTGCGGCTGTTCGTTGAAGATCTTCTTATACGCCTCAAAAGCACTGTCGCCGGGAGGCACCTGTAGCGCCGCATGCGGAGGCGTATAGGCCAGATACATGAAGAAAGGCCGGCCGGAATTTGCCGATAAGAAAGACAACGCCTGCTCCTGGATCAGGTCAGGCGCATACTGACGCTGCTGGCCGGGACGATTGTCCAGCGATACCCGCTGCAGATCCGACCACAGATGATCCGGATATAATTGATGTGCTTCCCGCTGACAGTTATATCCGTAAAACCGGTTGAACCCCTGATGCATAGGATCCCCGCCGGAACCCGGAGAACCCAGTCCCCACTTACCAAAACCACCCGTGACATAGCCAGCCGCCTGGAACAATTCCGCCATGGTGAAACTGCTATCGGGCAAAGGATACTGCCCCTCCGGCTTGATCTCTTTGTTACCGCGTACCGCTGTGTGGCCGGTATGCATACCCGTCATCAGGGCCGCACGCGAGGGCGCACATACAGAAGTCCCGCTGTAAAAATCGGTGAACCGTAGTCCTTCCGCCGCCATCCGGTCGATCCGCGGTGTATGGATCTTTTGGGATCCATAACACCCGAGATCTCCGTATCCCATATCATCCACCATGATGACGATCACATTCGGGCGAGACTGCGCCTGGGCAGCGTACCCTCCGGTCGACAGCAAGCCCAACATCACCAACATAGTGTAAATGGCCGCGATAGTTCCTGACTTCTTCATGATGGATATGTATGGACAGTACCTCAGTAACCGGGATTTTGAACCAGATTAGGATTCGCATTCATCTCGGCAAACGGAATGGGATAAAAATAATGCTTGGCCCGATTGAAATACAAACGATCAACGGGTTCGACGGCATAACTGAATGCACCGGCACCGGCCGATGTGGCACGAATACCATAAACCTCACGGTTAGCAACGGTTTCAGCGATCTTCCAGCGACGGATATCCCAGAATCTGTGTTCTTCAAATGCGAGCTCAATGCGGCGTTCGTTGCGGATGGCCGTGCGCATGTCCGCCTGCGTCATATTGACGGCCAGGCCATGCTGAAACCCTGCCGTTGTACCGACCGGAATACCTGCACGCAACCTGATGGCTTTCAGCTGATTGAAGGCTTCGGTCGTATTACCTGTCTCATTCAACGCCTCCGCATAGTTCAGCAGGATCTCTGCGTACCGGAAGATCGGAAAATTATGCGTCTGATTGGAATAGGCCGTGGCGGTGGACATATCCGCCAGGAACTTGCGCATGTAATATCCCGTGCGTGTCTGTGTCTGTATCCCGCCGGGGCGATCAAGCCCGCCGTTAAAGGTTTCCACGGCGCGACCCAGCCAGCGACTGCCATTGAAGAACACAGTCCATCCGAGCCGGGGATCCCGATTCGCGTAGGGATTGGACGCCAAATAGCCGGAGACAGGATCTGTGATCGGCCTTCCATTGGCGGCCGGGAAAGCATCGACCAGGTCTTGCGTCGGACTGACAAAACCATAACTGAGATTCGGCGCTCCGAATCCAACCGGGGCATTGTTCCGCTCCACATCACTCGTGATGGCGCGCTGATGAGCAAGGATGACCTCCCGCAGGGAGCGGGTTATGAACGTTCCCTGGAATGAAGCGTTCAGAGAGAAATACCCAAGATCCATGACCTCTTTCGCTGCCGCGGCAGCCGCCTGCCATCTGGCCGGATTGCCGGCCGGGTTGAAGAGGGGACTGGCCGAATAGAGCAGTACACGCGATTTCAAGGCCAACGCTGCACCACGGGTGACCTTTCCCCATTCCGTCGCCGGAAACTCGGTCGTTGTCTCCTTGCGCAGCGAATCTTTGATGATGTCACATTCTCTCACGATATAGTTGACGCATTCATCAATGGTATTCCGACTTGGACCTACGATCTCTCCCGGCTGAAATACAACATCTCCCAACAACGGGACACCGCCATAACGTTTGATCAGTTCAAAATAGCTGTAAGCGCGCATGAACCTGACCTCGGCCCGCCAGTATTGTTTGGTTGCAGCATCACGCGGAACGATCGACTGCTTCGACAGGAACAGATTTACCTTCCGGATGCAGGCATAAGATGAAGCCCAGGCATCTTCCACATTGTTCCCCGCCGTCAGGCGTCCTTCGGAGATGACCTCCAACGGATGTGTCAGCGCAGATGGAATAGCATCATCGGTGGCGGCATCCAGTACCACATTGGAGATGCGGTTGAATCCCGGATTCAAATGCGCATAGATGTTGTTGACCACCTGCTGGGCATAAGTACCGTTCAGATCGAACTGGTCGAACACATAGGCTTCCGTGATGGTCTCCTCAGGTTCAGTCTCGAATTTCTGACAACCTCCCAGCAGGGCGATCGCCATGATGCCGGTGATATAGTGTGTACGAAATCTCATGATCGGACTTTTCTGGTTGAATTAGGTTGGATGTTAAAGGGTCAGGGCGATGCCCGCATTGATGACCCGCTGCACTGGATAGTTCGCCAGCGGGGTTTCAGGATCGGCAATGCTGAAAGAGGACAGCGTCAATAGATTCAGGCCGTTCACGAAACCCCTGATCTCCTTCACCTTGCCCTTCAGGAAGGCAGGCTGCTCGATTCGATATCCAAGCTCTGCATTCCGCAGACGGAGGTAACTCAGGTCTTCGATCCAGAAACTGGAAGTCACATGGTTGTTCGGATTGGTTCCCACCGTTAGCCTCGGATAAGTGGCGGAAGAGGCAGTGGCCGAGGTCCAACGCGAAAGATGATGCGGATAGGCCTGTCCCATACCGTTCGACTGGAACTCCCACATCGTATTTCCGGTGATCATCCCCTGGCGATTGGCCGTCCCCTGAAACAACAGATCCGCATAGAACCTTCCCCGACGCAGCTGCAGATTCAATCCATAAAACATAAAAGGACGGGTGTGGCCGATGGTCCGCTGATCGTACAAATTGATCACCCCATCTCCGTTGAGGTCCTTGTATTTAATATCCCCGGGCTGAGAAACATGTCCTTCCATGACAGGGCCTGCACCGGCAGTAGAAATAAATCCATCGGCGACGTACCCGTAAAACTGCCCGACAGGTTGTCCGGTCCGCACCATCCACGGATAAGGACGTGGCGTCTCATCCGCAAAATCTACCCGACTGCGGACGGAGGAAAAATTTCCGGAAATGGTGTACCCCCACTTGCCTGACTTACCCGACCAACCCAGGTCTAACTCAACACCCGAGTAATGATTGCGACCGATATTCTCCAAAGGATATGGGATGCCCATGATGGCCGAACTGAAACCGCGGGTCTGCAACAGATCCGAATTGTCCTGACGGAACCACTCCGCCGTGAACCAACCCCGCCGACCCGCAAAGGACAGATCCATGCCCAGGTTCAACTGACGTGCCTTTTCCCAGGTACGCACATAAGGCTGAGAGGCCTCCGCCAAACCGGATACTACTCCGGCGGATGTTCCAAAAACATAACCGGTTGAGCCGGCGAACCCGCGCTGGAAAGTGAAATAACCAGGTACGGCATTGCCTGTCAGGCCATAGGTGGCACGCAACTTCCACTCATCGATCCCACGGATCGATTTACCCCACGACTCCTTGTGCAGATTCCAGGCCAGCCCGGTCGTGGGAAAAAACCCAAAACGCTGCCCCTCCTTGAATCGACTGTTACCACTCAAAGAAGCCGCCACCTGCCAGATGAACCGCTGATCGTACGTGTATTGAAAATGACCACTCAGATTGGTGAACCGATTGGGCAGTTCGGCATTGAGCGTCTGCTGGTCGGTGTTGGCCACCAGCAGAAAATCCCGCCCGTGACGACCGATCGTTCTCTGTAAACCCGTGGCCAACTCTGCATAGAATTGCTGCGAACGCAGTGTCACCCCAGAACTGTTGTTCTGCTGTGGCAGCGGATCCGGTCCAAAGATCTGATAAACCGTATCACCGGGGGATCTCAGCGTCATCCTGGATACCTGGAACTGCTTACTCCGATTGATATCCTGGGTCAACGTTGTGTTGTAAGAGATGGTACCGCGCACCCACCAGCCCTTTAGTAGATGGTCCAGATCACCCTTGAATCCTGCATCCACAAATCCGTCACGAGAAAAAGTCTGATAATAACCGCTGCGCACACTCTCGCCCCAAAGGTTATTCTGATAATTAATGTTCCCGCCGAGCGACTTATTTGGATTGAACACCGGATATGCATTGTTCGGCGTCGTGTTCAGATCCGGCAGGATGTTTTCGCTGCCCACGCCCGGTTCATTACCCGAACGTACGCGACCAAACAGATTGAGGAACACCTTGAAACGGCTATTGATCCTCGTCTCCAGATTGGAACGGAACACATACCTGCGATAGGTGCTGTTGGTGCTGTAAGCGTTTTCCGAAGACTCGCGGAACAATCCGCCCTGGTCCAGGTAATCCAGCGTGACGTAATAGTTGGTCTGACGATTGGCGCCCTCCGCCTCCAGCGTGTACCGGCTGAAGCCGGCCTGATCCTTGAGCAGGGTCTTGGTCCAGTCGACGTCCGGATACCTGTAAGGATCACTTCCGGTCCGGTATGCTTCAAGCTCAGCCTGGCCATAAAGCGGAGCCCTGCCGTCATTCTTCAACGCCTCGTTGTACAGGGTGGCGTAGTCAAATGCGTTCAGAAATTCCCGCATGCGTGTGGGTGCCTGTACGCCTCCCTGGGCCTTAAAACCCAGCCGGAATCCATCTTTTGCACCGGTCCCCTTTCGGGTAGTAATGAGCACGGCTCCGTTCATGGCACGCATGCCGAGCATGGCCGTGGCCATGGCATCCTTCAGCACCGTGACGGATTCGATCTGCTCCGGATTGATGGATAACGTCGCACGGGGGATACCGTCAATCAGGATCAGGGGATCCCGGCCGCGGAGCGACAGATTCAGGATGTCCGCCGACGGCTCACCGCTGCTCTGCGAAAGATGTAATCCGCTCACCCTTCCGTTCAGTCCGTACAGTATGGATGGAGCCGGCGTATTGGCCAGCCTTCCGCCCTTGAGATAAGAAATCGCAGAAACCTTTTCCACCGCCTTCTCCGATCGATAGAGCAAGGGATAGGAGGAGTCCCGGGTATCCGATTCGTCGGATTGTGCGACATTGAAAAGGGGGATAGTCAGCAGCAGGCAGGAGATGAGCGGACTTCGCCGCCCCTTGCCAATATGTTTGAATGTCATCGTCATGTTTGATGAATTTGAAAGAATGGCAGCTTACCATCCGGGATTCTGAAGCATTTTGAAATTCAACGCCAGCTCTTTCTGTGGAATGGGAAACAGATAGCTGTTGGTCTTGAAGTAGCGAGCCCGGATATTGATGCGTTGATAAGTGTAGGTATTTCCGGTCTTGGTGATGCGCATGCCGGTCGTGAACTTCCCGTCATACTGGTCACCGATCCTCCAGCGTCGCAAATCGAAATAGCGATGCTCTTCAAAAGCCAGTTCGATGAACCGCTCGTTACGGATGATATCCCGTGCCACCGCCTGGCTGGGTGCAGCCGGGTAACCATAGTTCCCATCTGCACCAGGCTGAATGCCCGCCCGCTTGCGGATCTGCTTGAGCGTGGACATGGCCAGGGCCGTGTTCCCGCT
>CAJBZC010000539.1 GCA_903959965.1 uncultured bacterium | reverse complement strand
GAACTGATGTACCAGCCGGTAATAGGCATAAGCCCGATAAAAATAAGCCTTACCCTTTACGACATCCTTGGCCGCCTGTGTAAAGGTAGCTCCCGGCAGTCGTGAGATGATCGTATTGGCCAATCGGATCCCGAGCCAGCCTCTGTCCCAGTACCATCCGATGCGGTTGAAGTCTCCGCTGTTCAGGTTGGCGTCAGGCGTGATCAGGATGTTCATATTCACAGCAGGGCCGAACTTGTCTGTGGTACCTTCCACTGCCACTTCTGAGAAGATATTCTCTGTGATGATCGGTGCTCCGTCTTCATAGAATTCGGGGCGCATATTATTGGCGCAGGAGGCCAATGCCGCGCGGAAACCCGACTCAGTGGTCAGCGTGTTTTCCGGGCTGAAGATAGACAGTGGCTTGGGATCCAGGAACTCCTCCTTGCAGGAGAAGAGACCTGTGACCATCAGACCGGCCAGGAGGGTCTTGGAGAGATACGTTTTATTAAAGCATTTCATATGCATGCGTTTTATCAATGATGGATCGACTTAGAGGGTGAGGTTCAGACCAAGGTTTACGATGCGCGGAGTGAGGCCCTTGTTCTCGGGGTCGAAGTATTCCCAGGAAGAGAACACCCATCCATTCTGGACGTTCATATAGAGTTTGAGGGTATTCAGCTTGTATTTGTTAAGTATGTCCTGAGGCACCGTGTAGGCCAAGCTGATGTTGTTGAGCCTGACAAAGGAAGACTTCCTCCATACGTTGAAGGCGACAGAACCACCTGCTGCAGACATCATCTTCGCATAGTCGTTGATTGGATTGGTCGGTGTCCAGTATGGGCGACGATAGAACTGCGAGCGATCATAGAACAGGTCCACGTTCTTGGCCTCGTTGTACTGGCTCATCTGACCCAGGCGGCTGTAAAGTGCGAAGGAGATATCCCAGTTCTTGTACAACTTGAACTCATTGCGCAGGTTGAAAGAGAACTTCGGGGTGGTCTGTCCCACGAACATCCGGTCGTCAGTAGCTGTATACTTGCCGTCGTTGTTGAGATCTGCCAGCTGGAAATCGCCGGGGGTGAACCCGTAGGAGCGAGCCCTTGCATCATCTGCGGTCTGCCAAACACCTGTCACCTGATAATCAAAGATGTCTGCGATCTGCTTTCCAATGAACCAGCCGTTGGCGATGTCATCCTTCTCCACATAACCTGTGATCTTGCCGGTGGCATCCATGACGGGGACGGGACCATAGAGCCGTACGATCTTATTCCGGTTCGTCCATCCGGAGAAGCTGGCATTCCACACGAAGTTGTTATGCTTCATGATCGTGCTGTTCAACATCATTTCGAAGCCGCGGTTATCTACCTGTCCCAGGTTGGCGATCACACTGGTGAAACCGGTCATGATGGGCAGTGTGCGGTTGACCAACAGGTCGTTGGTAGAACGCTCATACCAGTCAAACGAACCGCTTACCTTGCCTTTCAGCACAGAGAAGTCGAAACCTACGTTCACGGAACGGTTGCGCTCCCACTTCAGTTTCGGGTTGGCCATGTTGGCGGCCTGAACGCGGCCGACGCTATATCGCGCACCGCCGGAGGTAATGAATTCATAGCTGCCGGCGCTGAGGTTCGCCAGGGCTGCATAGCGTCCGATCTCCCGGTTACCATTCTCACCATAAGACAAGCGGACCTTACCATAATCCAGGATATTGGACAATCCACTCATGAATTTCTCATCTGTGATCACCCAGCCGAGGGCAGCGGAAGGGAAGAAGGCCCGGCGATTTTCCAGACCGAAGGCGGAGTATCCGTCACGACGCCCTGTGACCGTAAGCATGTACTTTCCGGAGAAAGAGTAGTTCAAACGAGCCATCAAAGCATCTGCCGTAGCGTATTGATCATCGTTGGTGACCTGAATCGTACGGGCGGCAGCTATATTGTTATAGCCCAGGTTGTCGTTCGGAGAGAAGCTCTCCGCATTCACCCGCTGAAACCAGTTCTGGTATTTCTCTGCGTTCACCAGGGTCGTCACTTCAAAGCTATGCTTACCGATGTTCTTGTTCCAGCCGAAGATGTTATCCAGCTGCCACTGCCACTGGTTATTATCTGTACGTTCGGAGATACCTCCTCTCACACCCACCAGCGGATGCTGAGATGAAATGTGGGTATAGTTCTTATACCAGTCGAGGCGGGGCGTGAAGTTGGTTTGGTAGAAAAATCCGAAGGGCAGTTTCCCTTTCAGATAGAGAGAACCAAACAGGTTCATCGTCTTCTGCATCCGCTTCCGGTATGAGATGTCCAGGAAGGGGTTGGCGTTGTTGCCCGGATCGTCGTTCGTACTCGGACGGAGCGTAACGCCATCATCTGCATACAACTGACCGTAAGGTGTTGTCCTGATCATATCCCCCAGTGTGACGCTGTAAGGGCTCTCATCACGGTCTGCAAACTGCATGTTCATGCCGAAGGTCAGGAACTTGGCCACCTCGGCTTCCACATTGACGCGGGCGCGGAAGGTCTTGTACTTTTCACCTACGGCCAGGCCTTCATTCTCCAGGTAACCCAGAGATGTGTAGTAGCTCAGCTCGTTCTTCTTGCCGCTGATGGCAACGGTGTAATCCTGTCCCTTTGACTGTCGGTTGTACATTTTGTCTTCCCAGTCAACGATATTACCGGCCTTGTAGTTCTTGATCTCGACCGTGGTGAGGCGCAATCTGTTCAGCCAGATATCGACCGGATCGCCGGTGGCGCTGGTCAGTGCCTTCCACTGATCGACAGACAGACCCGCCGGAAGTTTGCTCGGATCGTTGAACTGGTACTTGATCATGGGCCTGGAGGTCGAGTCAAAGCCCCTCATGCTCCACAATACATCCGTACGCCAGTCCAGGAATTCCTGAGGATTCAGGAGTTCGGGATACTGAGCGATCTGGTTGAGATTGTAATTCGCATTTACGGAGATCTGGGGTTTACCGGAACGACCCTTCTTGGTCGTGATGAGAATGACCCCGTTGGCGGAACGGGCTCCGAACACCGCGGCAGAACTCGCATCCTTGAGGATGTCCATCGTGGCAATGTCGTTGGGGTTCACATCATCCAGTGAACCCTGGTAGATCACCCCGTCCACCACGATGAGCGGAGAAGTGGAAGCGATCAGCGAACCACGACCGCGCACCAACAGAGAGCCGCCGCCTTTGGGACCGGCGTTCATGCCTACATCCAGACCAGGGGCATTTCCCCGGAGCATATCCTGCACGGAACGGGGGTTCTCATTTTCAAACTGGGTGGCCTTAACCTGTGCTACAGCACCGGTCAGATCCTTCTTCTGACGCGTACCGTAACCCACGACCACCACTTCACCCAGCTGGTTCTGCTGATCAGCAAATTTCACTTGAATAGGACCAGACACGCTTCTCACCGAAATCTCCTGAGCGGTGTATCCCGTGAAAGTGACCACCAATGTCGCGTTGTTATCCACTCCTTTCAGGGAGAAACTGCCTGAAACATCCGTCAACACGACGCGTTTTGTTCCCTTCACGGTGATCGTAGCACCCACCAGCGGGTCGCCCTTTGCATCCGATACCGTGCCCGTAACATCAATGGGCGGAAAGGCCCTGAGGCTGCGATCAAAATTCGCTGAAAATAAATGTGCAGTGGGCAGCAAGCCGCACGCAATAAACAGCATCAAAAGCCGTACGCATTTCTTCAGAAATGCCTGATTTGTTCGAACTGGCATGACAAGCAGTCGTTTTGGTTAATAATCAAGTGGCCAAAAAAAGACATGAAAAAGTAAGGAAATGCTGCGAGCATTCCGGAGGAAATCGTTTGAAATGTATCGAAATCGATTGATTTAGCCCCAATTCATGCTTCTGCAGATGCCCAACTCCAGTCCCCGTAGCTCTGCCAAACCTCTCAATCGACCGATGCAAGAGTAACCCGGGTTCGTCTCCTTGGCCAGATCATCCAGCATTTGATGACCGTGATCAGGCCGGAAAGGAATAGATTCCGATCTGCTTTGCTGAATGACCAGTAACTCCCGCATCACGGCATACATGTCAACATCCCCACCCAGATGATCATCCTCATAAAAATTGCCGGTTGCGTCCTTCTTTACATTGCGCAAGTGAATAAAATGAACGCGATCCCCGATCTGTCGGGCCATGGCCGGCAAGTCGTTGGCGAAGGACGCCCCCAGTGACCCGGTGCAGAAGCAAACACCGTTGGCTGGAGACGGTACCGACTTCAGAATGTAGTCGATATCCTCCATATTTCGCACGATCCTCGGCAGCCCCAGAATATCGCAGGGAGGATCATCCGGGTGAATGGCCAGTCTGATGCCGCAGGCTTCAGCCACCGGGCAGATTTCAGCCAGGAAATAAGCCAGATTTTCCCTCAACATATGCCGGTCTATGTCCTTATACACCGCCAGTCTTTCCCTCATCTCCGGAATGGTAACCTTTCGTTCCCCCGGAATGCCGTACATCACGATCCCTGCCAGATGTTCACGATCCTGCAGCGTAGATGCTTGGAATCTGCTGGCGGCCTCCTGCACCAGGTCTGCGGCATAATCATCCTCAGCTCCCGGCCGTTGCAACAGATGGATGTCAAACATTGCCATGTCTGCCCAATCAAAATACAATGCCTTAGCACCGTCCGCCATCGGCAGGTCGAGCCGCGTGCGCGTCCAGTCATTTACCGGCATAAAATTGTAGGTAACAATACGGATCCCGCAGGCCGCAAGATGTTGAAGCGTCTGCTTGTATAACTCGATCCAGTGCAGGTATCGACCGCTTCGGGTCTTGATGTCTTCATGAACCGTAACACTTTCCACAACATCCCAGGTCAGACCCCGGGCCTCGATCATGGCCTTACGTTCCATGATATCCTTCTTTGACCACACTTCTCCATGAGGAACCTGATGCAGGGCCGTCACTATGCCCTGTGCTCCCGTTTGTCTGATATCATCTAAGGATACCGGATCGGAAGGACCGAACCAGCGCCATGTCTGTCTGAGTCTCATCTGCTATACTTTGAGTGAAAGTGAACATTGATTTCATTCAAAGATAAGCGGGGAACACATCCGTTTCGATAACAGACATACGACAGGAGCAGGTCAGCGAAAGAGAAAAATAAGCCTTCATCATCTCAAAGACGTGGACAACGGACTGGATTCCCTCCATCTGATGAATCTTTGACCCAGCTTCATAAACGGAAGCTCCAGCGTTCTGTAGATCGGAATCGAAACCATCACGGTAAGTGACAGCAACATGATAAATCGTGCCATGTGATTCAAAATTCCGCCGTCCCGGACGATGCGATCCAACCCCATCATCGCCATCATGTGTAAGACCGCAAAATGAACAATGTACATGCTATAGCTGAGCTGCCCCACGTAAGTAATGACCGGATTGACCAGAAAGCGTACAGGTCTGCGACTCAGCGCAATCACCGCGACGACAAATGACATGGACACCATGATGTGATTAGGCATCAACCTTCCTCCACCAATCAACAACTCTCCTACTGATAGTCCCGCCAGGGATAAAAGTGCAACCGGCGAAATATCCCGGAATCCCTGCCCACGGATCACGACATAATATAACACCACGCCCAATGCAAAAACCGGAAACTGCGAGGGAAAGGAGAAATACAGGAATTCATTCCAGAAGACATCGTTAACGAAGGGATGAAAGCTTGACAGCAGATTGATCACCAGGATCCTAAATACCAGCGCAAACAGAAAGAAATTGAAGGCCTTCCTCAGATTGCTCACCCTGGAAAATATAAAGGGCATGCAGGCATAAAAGATGAACTCAATTCCGATCGACCAGCCACCCGGCACAATGCTATTGATCCACTCCGGATTAAAACCATTGGTGAAGGTAAAATTGGAGAGGATATTCTCCGTCGAGACGAATCGGGCATCGCCAAGCCATCTCCTGGGTCCGAATCCGTCCTGCCACAGATAATAGATGATGGCAAGCCAATATAAAGGAGCAATCCGGAATATTCGCCTTAGGAAAAAATTGGAGGTGCTGAAATGCTCACGGGTCGCGCGGGAATGATAGGAGTGATAAAGTGTAAAGGCACTCATGATAAAAAATAGCTGAACGCCATAAGCCCCTTTAGCGATCAATTCCTTTAATTCAGGAATCAGATTCGGCTTCTTGGTGATCGTATGCGCAAACATCACCATTAACACGGCCCATCCGCGTAACGCATCCACGTATTCGAACTTTTTCATGGTCTCTTTGAGGTAAGAGAGCCAAAATAGAGCGCCTATTTGAAAAGTAAAAGAGCTGCGGGGAAAATTCCTACGTATTATTCATAAAATGAATGAATGGACTCGTATTTTTTCGATGAAAGGAATCGATTTTGATAAAAAAGTCGATTTCACCGTGCCGCCGTCAGGCAATGATCAGACACCGGAGAAGACACTGAAACCTCCATCCACTCCGAGCACCTGCCCACTCACAAAAGCCGAAGCATCGCTGAGCAAATACACCAGGGCGCCAATCAGTTCCTCCGGTTCACCGAATCGACGATATGGCGTGTTTCGGATGACCGCCTCTCCCCTCGACGTATGACTGCCGTCCGGATTGGTGAGCAGGGCCCGATTCTGGTGGGTGATAAAAAATCCTGGAGCGACAGCATTCATGCGGAGCTTTCCACCATATCTGTGGGCAAGTTCAACACTCATCCAACGGGTATAATTATCTATGGAGGCCTTGGCCATGGAATAACCCATCACGCGGGTGATCGCCTGGGCGGACGCCATGGAGGATATATTCACGATGCTGCCGCCTCCTGATGTCAACATGGCCGGTCCAAATACCTGTACCGGCAGAATACTGCCAAACAGGTTTAGATCGAACACCTTGCGCAGTGCATCCATATCAACCGAAAACACATCCTGGTCGGGCATGATAACCGCTTCCTTCACATTTCCACCGGCGGCGTTCACCAATCCATCGACCCTGCCGTATGCCTCCAGGGTGGCTTGCAGGGCAGATTCCAGTGCTACCCGGTCAAGTACATCTGCCACGACGGCCAATGCCTCTCCACCATTGTCACGAACAGCGGCGGCACGGGCTTCTGCGATCTCCCGATTCCGACCCAGCAAGACCACCTTGCCGCCTGCAGCCGCCACGCCATTCACAAAGGCTTCGCCCAGAATACCGGTGGCTCCGGTGACGACGATCGTCTTGCCATCCAGCCTGCAGATATCGTTGTTGTTCATCATGTGAAGTTAGGGATGAATCGCATATCCGGATCCGGCTTAAATTCCCGTCGTCAAAAGAAATCGTTTGAAATGTCATCCTATCAAAAAAGAACGGATATTGTATTCGGAACCCAAACGACCTATATCATGATGCGGAATACCTGGATGATCTTTCTGACAGCTTTGCTCGTCTGCACCTCTGCGATGGCGCAGGTCAGATGGAAAGATGTACATGCACTCATTTACACCCGAAACGGCAAAGGATATGTACACGAAAACCGGGCCGCATCCGTCGAGATGATGAAAAACCTGTCGAAGGAACATGGTTTCAAGCTCGATGTTTCCGATGACCCCGCGATCTTCACGGACGAAAATCTGTCGAAATACGACCTCCTCATCTTTTCGAATACAAACAACGACGTATTTGACACAGATGCACAACGCACCGCCTTCCGCAGATACATCGAATCAGGCGGGGGGTTCGTAGGATTGCATTCCGTGATGGGCACCGAACGGAACTGGACATGGTTCAAACAAATGCTCGGAGGTACGTTTTCCTGGCATGCCGTCAACCAAACGTTCAAGGTTCGTAACCTTCGTCCCGATCACCCCTCCATGCAGGGTGTGCCCGCCCTCTGGGAACGTAAAGATGAGTGCTATTTCAGCAAAGAACTCTTCCCTGGGATCGAAGTGCTGATGGTGCATGAACTGGCATCACTCGACCGTAAACAGGAGGCTGAGATCCTTAAGAACGCCGGACATTACAAAGATTTTTATCCCACAGCCTGGTATCATGCTTACGATGGAGGACATGTCTGGGTCACCACCCTCGGGCATGATATCTTCAACTATTCCGAACCGGTGTATATGAACCATGTCCTGCAGGGCCTCCGGTACATCGCCGGTAAAACTGCCAAACGCAACCTCGGCAAGTCCTATGCGGCGGATCGGGATACGCCGCTGAGCATCTTTCAATCCAAGTAAAATAAATTAAACCGCTTCCATATGTCCAGCATCAATCGCAGATCATTTTTGTCCGGCACCGTCAAGGCCGGCGTAGCCACGGGTGTGGCCACCATGGGCTTCCCCACCATTGTCCCGGCCAGCGTGATCGGGAAGAATGCCCCCAGCAACCGGTTGAACATCGGAGCCATTGGTACGGGACGGATCTCCCGCGATCACGACATGGCGGAGACGCTCAAATACGCACATGCCCGGATCATCGGGGTATGTGACGTCGACCGGAACCGGGTCAAGGATGCGGCAGACTACGTAAACGGTTATTACAAGAAACAGACCGGCAAGGACGATAACGGCGTGACGCCCTATGATGATTACCGGGAACTGCTCGCCAATAAGGACATCGACGGCGTACTGGTGTCCACCCCCGACCATCAGCATTCCATCATTGGTATTCATGCAGTAGAAGCGGGGAAAGATGTCTACCTCCAGAAGCCGACATCCCTGACGATCGAAGACGGCAGGGCATTGAGCAACGCCGTGCACCGTAACGGGCGCATTCTTCAGATCGGTAGCCAGCAGCGTTCCTGGACGCAGTTCAGATACGCCTGCGAACTCGTAAGAAATGGACGCATAGGTCAATTGAAGAAGATCATCATCGGATTGCCCGTCGATCCCGGAGGAGATCCGGAACCGGAAATGCCCATTCCCGCCAGTCTGAACTATGATGCCTGGCTTGGCATGACGCCACATGTTTATTACACCGAAAAAAGAGTGCACCCGCAAAAAGGATACGACCGCCCGGGATGGCTCCGTTGCGAACAGTTCGGTGCAGGCATGATCACCGGCTGGGGATCACATCATATCGACATCGCTCATTGGGGCATGAATACAGAATACACCGGGCCTGTTGAGATTTGGGGCAGCGCCCAGTTCCCGAAATCCGGACTGTGGGACGTACATGGATCCTTCAAGACCTATGCGCAGTATAAAAACGGAGTGCTCATGGAAATCAGCGATTCCAACCCGAACGGGGTACGCTTCGAAGGTACCGATGGCTGGATCTTCGTCACCCGCGGCAATTACGCCGCTACGGCTTCTGACCCGATCAGCAAGACGCCCCAGAAGGCGCTCGTCGCCAGTGACCCCAAGATCATCACCTCCCAAATTGGCCCGAACGAGATACATCTCCCGGTCAGTGCCGAGCACCACGGGAACTGGCTGGAGAGCATGATAACCCGCCAGCAGCCGATCGCCCCTGTGGAAGTCGGCCACCGCTCTTGCAGCGCCTGCCTGCTCCATCACATGGCCATGAAGCTGAACCGGAAATTGTATTGGGATCCCGTTAAGGAACGCTTCCGCAACGACGACGAAGCCAATGCTATGCTTTCCCGACCAAAACGCGCACCCTATATCTTCTGATCAATACCCATGCTTACAACCATCCTGCTGTCCTCCCTGCTGACAAATGCCTGCGCCATGAAAACGGACACCACCCGCCCCTGGCGCTTCATCACCCTCGACCCCGGCCATTTCCATGCAGCACTGGTGCAGAAGAAGATGTACCCTGAAGTGTCGCCTGATGTGCATGTCTATGCCCCACAGGGCAACGACCTGAAGCTGCACATGGCCAGGATCGAAGGATATAACAAAAGGACAGACCAGCCAACCCGCTGGCAGGAAAAAGTTTACGAGGGCAATGATTACCTCGACCGAATGCTGGCGGAAAAAAAGGGGGATGTGGTGGTACTCGCCGGTAACAACCGGAAGAAAACCGAATACATACTCCGCAGCATCCAGGCGGGATATCATGTGTACGCGGATAAACCCATGGCCATCGACCCGGCCGGATTCCGTCAGTTGCAAGAAGCCTTCCGCATCGCTCGCAAAAAGGGACTGATGCTGTATGACATCATGACCGAACGTTTTGAGATCGCCACGATCCTGCAGCGTGAACTCTCTATGCAACCGGCGATCTTTGGCAGTCTGTTGAAGGGAACACCCGAAAATCCGGCCATCACCAAGGAAAGTGTGCATCATTTTTATAAGGAAGTCTCCGGCGCGCCACTGCAAAGACCCCCGTGGTTCTATGACATCCGGCAGGAAGGCGCCGGCATCGTGGATGTAACCACCCACCTGGTGGATATGGTACAATGGGAAGGTTTCCCGGAACAAACCATCGACTACCGTCGCGATATAGCGCAGATCTCCGCACGCAGGTGGAACACGGCCCTGACCCTGCCCCAATTCACAGCCAGCACAACGAATACCTCATTCCCCGATTATCTGACGCCGTTCATGGATGCCGAAGGTGTACTGCAAGTGCCCTCAAACGGAGAAATCAATTACAGTATCAGGGGAGTTCACGCCAAGGTCTCCGTCATCTGGAATTACCGGGCAGAGCCTGGAGCCGGAGATACCCACTATTCCATCATGCGAGGCAGCCTGTCTGACCTGATCATCCGCCAGGGCCGGGATCAAAAATTCGTTCCCACCTTGTATATCGAACGGAAAGAGGGACTGAACGACCAAAACGTTCGGCAGGCTTTTGCCGTCGTGGAAAAAAAATACCCGGGGATCACACTCATTCCGGATGAGAAAGGATGGACGATCGGTATCCCCGCTCCCTATCACAACGGACATGAAGCGCATTTTGCCCAGGTCACGGAAAGATATCTGGGCTTCCTGAAAACCGGCCAGATGCCATCCTGGGAAGTGCCGAACATGCTGGCCAAATACCATGTAACCACAGAGGCTTTCCGACTATCGGAACGCTGAATCCCGGATCAGGCGGATACACCAGACTGACTGATCTTTTTGAAATTCAAGCCGTCGAACGCCTCTTTTCCCTTCTCCGTGAAAAACGGACGAAGACTGGACATGATGCCCGCAAGATAAATAGGCTTCATCTCCTCATAGGTCTTGTCGACGTTGAACAGGGCATGATTGGTCACCCAGGACATGAACAAATTCACAAACTGAAAGGCGAAGACCTCGTAGCTTTTGCGCTGCAGAATGGAGGGCTCCACATATCCGGCTTCCACCAGGCTTCTGACAAAAAGCCTTACACTATCCTTGCTGCGCGGATAATGCTCCCGGATTTCCCTGAATAATTCCTTCTCCGCATTGATGAATGAAAAAATGGCGATGATCGCGCAGCGATGTAAGAACTGGTTGTCCATCATCGTGGAGAACATGCGGGCGTAGCTCAACAGATTTACACTCCCCCCATCCGAGAACTCCTGCTCTATCTCGCGGTTGCGGGTATTGAATTCATCAGCTATGGCTACAATAAGGTGATCCTTTGTCCGGAAATGATTGGTGATGAAACTTACACCCAACCCGAGCTCTGAAGCCAGCTCTCCCAACGTAATATGTATGCCCCGGCGATTAAATACATCACGGGACTGTGTTACAATCTCAATTTTCGCTTTCTGCCCTTTCTTCGTTTTTCCCATCACATCTGTACTGCACGGTGAATCTCTTAAATAGGATATGCGCAAAGTTACGAAGCGAAAAGCATCCTAAAACACATCCAAATATCTATCACCCGTTTGGAGGAAAATCGAACTACAACGTCATTCTCAAGCCTTTAGTATCATGTGGAAAAAAATGTGGATTAAATGTGAATAACGGAACACGGAGGGTTCGATGATGCACGGGGTTTATCAGTAAATTGCTCACAATCCCAACCGTACCCATACTACCATGTCACGCCCAAATTACCCCCCGGCGATGTTCGTACGCGAACCGTCTACACCCCTCAAAGGAGAGATCGTATTCGTTCATGATGCCTGGCACGGCGCCTGGTGTTGGGACGAGTATCTTACTAAAGATTTCAGTGACAGAGGTTTCCGATGCATCACCTTCAATTTGCCTGGTCACGGCGAACCCATTTCCAAGGGAAATATCAACGCACTGGGCATCGATGATTATGTTGACGCCCTCGCATCCGTGGTGGCTCATTGTGATGAGTCTCCCGTGATCATTGGACATGGCATGGGCGCGCTGGTCCTTCAAAAGTACCTGCAAACGCATACCTGCCGGATGGCGATTTTCATGTCTCCCATGCCTTCGAACGGATATTGGGGAGGTTTATTGCGACTGTTGAAAAATTTTGGAACCTGGAAGGCCTTACGCAACAAAGATCTCTTTGAAGTGATTCGCAATCCATCTGTAGTCAGATCCGTTTTTTTCACCAAACAGACAGCTCCGGAGAAAGCCAAAGCCTGGCATGCACGGCTGGGTGGTGAGTCATACAGGGTCTTTCAGGAACTCCGTAACCTGGATATCAAGCCCATTTCCCCTTCACTCACTCCCACCCTGGTCATCGGAGGCGGGAAAGATCGTCTGATATCCATCAAGGATTTTAAACGTACCTCCCGTGTTCATGATGCCGGACTCATCATCATACCGCACATGGGACACGACATGATGCTGGACCATGGTCATGCCTGGCTGACCGATCTGCTCATCAACTGTATGGACTTCCCGGTCGAACAGGAAGTGCTCCCCGTGGTAAATCGACTCAGGGTGGCAGACTCGGCCTATCGAAAGGCGCTTGAACCCGTAATGAACTGATCTTGAAAAGGCCGCTAAATGCGGGTTTTTTATTATATTCATGCAAACCATTGACATGAATCGTATACTCCTTGTTTTTCTGCTGGTAATAATATCCTCCATCGAAACCCT
>CAJBZC010000538.1 GCA_903959965.1 uncultured bacterium | reverse complement strand
CTCCATCCAATAGGCCACTTCAGATCCCCCGCCGATGAAGGCAATGTTGGGCATGATCGTCTCATGATAAAGTCCACGCAGGATGACATTCGGACTGAATCTCTCCGGATGTGCTTCCAGCTCTGCCAGCATCTCCTCCCTTGAAAATTGCAGTTCCGTGCCGTCGACGACAAAGGCTTCACCCGACCGCACAATGCGATTGCGCAAGCCATCCGTCAGATAAAAGAGGTTGATCTCTCGGGGATGTACCTGGATCTTATAATCTCCCCGCTCCAGTCCGGCGATGGATTCCTCCACCAGCGGCTGTGATGCACCATGAAGCAGTTCCTCCCGAAATACCGGGATCATCTGTCGCTTCAGGCTGGATCGATCCGCCTGCAGGATGAGCAAACCATGTGAAGCGAAAAGATGGTTGACGAAACGGAAGGTCGCTTCGGCGATGGATACCCCTTTCTGATATGCCCCTTCCAGCGCCTCTACGAGGGTCAATCCGTAAGGCAGATGCGCGTAGGCACCTGCAATGCTCCTGATAAGGTCTGTCAGCCCGGCATCGACCTTCATCCGGCCAACCGCCCCCTGCTGACCGGTCAGCCAGGTGAGTTTGAGATCATGCAGACGGAACTGACCCAGTTCGTCCAGATCATTGTCCTCACTGCCCATGAAAAATACCGGTACGACGCGATGATCCGGCATTTCCTTCGACAACTCCTCTGCCAACCTGATCGTATGCAAGATCTTATAGACAAAATAAAGATAACCCGTGAAAATATTCGGTTGGTGGGCCGTGCAGACCGTGAACGTCCCTTCCTTTTCCAAATCAGCCAGGTGTACTGCCTGTTTTTCGGTAAGCGGACGAGAGGCGTGTGTGTCGCGGATGGCGGAGCAAAGGGCTTGCCGATCTACAGGTACTGCATTTCTGGCCTGCGCCGCCTGTTTGAAACCAGCGGGATCGGGCCTGAACGACTGGAACGGCCTCAGAACCGGCGCATCGGCAACGAAGTCATATACGAGACGCGAGAATGTGCCCGTATCCTGATAGTCCATATAAGATGCGCTGCTATCCACAGTGATCAGTATTTATTCGTCATTGCCCTTTCACGCTGATGATCCGATCAGACCACCTCTCCTTCCAGGTCGTAATCGTAAGCCTTGCTGATGCGGACTTCAACAAAATCTCCAATCGAAAGTTTTCTGGATGATCGGATGATGACCTCATTGTCCACTTCCACGCTGTCGAATTCCGTCCGACCCAGGTAACGACCGGCTTCGCGACGATCAACGATGACCTTCATCACACGCCCAACCTTTTCCATGTTCTTCTCCAGGCTAATATCCTGCTGGAAGTCCATGATCTCCTGGGCCCTGGCCTCCTTTTCTTCCTGGCTCAGTGTATCCTCCAGTCCATGTGCCGAAGTATCCTCCTCATGCGAATAGGTGAACACCCCTACGCGATCAAAGCGATGCTGGGCGAGGAAATCCTTGAGGGATTCCACATCTTCTCTCGTCTCACCGGGGAAACCCGTGATGAGCGTCGTCCGCAGGCAAATTTCGGGTATGCGTGACCGTATGTCGGTGATGAGCGTGTCCATTTCAGCCCGGGTGATCTGCCGCTTCATCGCCGCCAGCATTGGATCGCTGGCGTGCTGCAGCGGCATGTCGAGGTACTTGCAGATGTTGTCGCGCGATGCCATGGCGTCCAGGATCTCCATGGGAAACTTTGAAGGATAGGCGTAATGCAGCCTGATCCATTCCAACCCTTCGATGTCCGCCAGGGCGTTCATCAGATCGGGCAGGGCGCGTTTTTTGTAGATATCGAGACCGTAATAAGTGAGTTCCTGTGCGATCAACATGATCTCTTTTACCCCTGACCTGACGAGGCGCCGGGCTTCTTCCACCAATTCCTCCTGCGGCCGACTGACATGTTTTCCGCGCATCAGCGGGATGGCGCAGAAAGAGCAGGTGCGGTTGCACCCTTCGCTGATCTTAAGATAGGCGTAATGTGCCGGTGTAGCCAGCATGCGCTCGCCGACCAGTTCGGCCTTGTAATCCGCCTCGAACTGTTTGAGCAGCCGGGGCAGCTCCATGGTTCCGAAATAGGCGTCTACTTCCGGGATCTCGGTTTCCAGGTTCTCGCGATATCGCTCGCTGAGACAGCCGGTGACATAGACTTTTTCCAGCCGGCCCTTGCGTTTCAGTTCAACCTGCTCCAGGATGGTGTTGATGCTCTCCTCCTTTGCCTTGTCTATGAAACCGCAGGTGTTGACGATGACGATGTTATGATCAAGTTTGGGATTCTCGTGCACCACGTCGATGTCATTGGCCCTGAGCTGTCCGCTCATGACTTCACTGTCAACCATGTTCTTGCTGCAGCCGAGGGTGATGATGCTCACCTTATCTTTTCGGGTCGTACGGGTCTTCATTGCGTTGCAAAGGTACGACAATCCCCCGGAGGTTGTTACGTCGGGAGGCACGACGGCTCAGTGGCCTATCCGCTATCCCTTTTGATTGAAGATGCTTTCTACAAAGGCTTTACGATCGAATACCAACAGGTCTTCCATCTTCTCTCCTACTCCAACGAATTTGACCGGAATGCTGAACTCACTGGCGATGGCCAGTACGACGCCACCCTTAGCCGTTCCGTCGAGCTTAGTGATGGCCAGTGCGGATACGTCTGTGGCCGCCAGGAAATGGCGGGCCTGTTCGACGGCGTTCTGTCCGGTGGACCCGTCAAGGACCAAGAGGACCTCGTGGGGCGCGTCCGGTATGACCTTTTGGATCACACGCTTGATCTTGGAGAGTTCCTCCATCAGATGCGTTTTGTTATGTAGTCGGCCGGCCGTATCGATGAGCACGACGTCGGATCCGCGCGCCACTGCGCTGTTGACGGTATCGAAGGCAACGGATGCGGGATCACTGCCCATATCTTTTTTGACAATGGGCACGCCTGTGCGCTCACTCCAGATGGTCAGTTGATCAACGGCGGCAGCGCGGAAGGTGTCCGCTGCGCCCAGCAGCACCGACTTCCCTGCCCGGTTGAAATTATACGCGAGCTTTCCGATGGTGGTTGTCTTACCGACCCCGTTCACCCCCACCACCAGTATTACATATGGTTTCTTACCGGATGGCGTGGAGAAATCGCGGTATGAATGTTCGGGAGCTTCCACGAGCATCGAACCTATCTCTTCCTGGAGGATCCTGTGCAGATCGGAGGTATTGACGTATTTGTCGCGCTTCACGCGGGCCTGGATCCGTTCGATCACCTTTAGGGTAGTAACGATGCCGACATCCGCGGTCACCAGGGCTTCTTCGAGATTATCGAGCACTTCATCATCCACCGTACTCTTTCCGGCGATCGCTTTCGCGATCTTGGAAAAGAATCCTTCCCGGGTCTTTTCGAGTCCCGCATCCAGTGATTCCTGCTCCTTCTTTCCGAATATCCTGTCAAATAGTCCCATACAGACGAATTTAAGGGTATATGTCCGATCGCATGATATAGTCCTGTGTCACTTTAGAGCCCAGATGGAATGCTGCGGTATCGCAGATGGTGAAGCCCGCCTTGTGATAAAAGGCCAGTGCCTGTTCATTCTTCTGCCAGACCTGCAGCCAGAGTATCCGGTCGCCCGCCGCGCTGGCCATGCCCCGGATGGTATCGATCAGTTGCTGGCCGATCCCCCTCGCCTGATATGCCTTCAGGATGTATATCCTTTCCAGCTGCAGACATCGGGTCTCGGAAATCCCCCGCGGCTGGCGGTCGCGGCGCAATTTTGCATATCCCGTCAGCACATCCCCCACCCATGCGGTCAGGAATTGAAAGTCCGGGTTTTCAAGCTCTCTCCGTATTCCCTCCTCTGTAAAATGCTCATCCACATATCCGGCCAGATCTTCCTCGATCGATGTACCGCCATATGTCTGCAGGAAGGTCTCCCGCGCCAGGGCTGCAATCTCTCCTGCCTGCGAGGGGTCTGCCCTTAAGATGCGTTGGTTGTCAGAGGGATTCATAGGGGATGATGTAAATGAAAAAGCTGTTCCATTGAAAAATGGAACAGCTTTGCGCCGGTTGATGCCAGCATAATGAATTAATGACCCAGGAATTCCTTGATCTTGTCCTTATGTACGATGGCCTCCTTGAAGGTGTAGGCACCTGACTTGGGGCTGCGTACGGCCTTGATCACTTTAGTCCAGTTCTTGGCTTCAGCTGCAGCCTTCTGGTCTTTGGTCTTGATAGCTGTTTTTGCTTGCTTTGCCATGGATTATTTAATTTCCTTGTGAACAGTAACTTTTTTCAGGATCGGGTTGTATTTCTTCAACTCGAGACGCTCGGGCGTATTCTTCTTGTTCTTGGTGGAGATGTAGCGGCTGGTGCCGGGCATGCCGGAGTTTTTGTGCTCCGTGCACTCCAGGATCACCTGCACCCTTGAACCTTTCTTTGCTGCCATATGGTGATGCGTTTATGGGATGATCAGATGTTGACGCCTTCGGCGCGCAATTGCTTAACTACGGGATATAAACCGTTCTTGTTGATGGTGCGGATGGCCTCGGAAGACAGCTTCAGTGTCACCCATTTGTCTTCTTCTGCGAGGAAGAAACGCTTGGTCTGAAGATTGGGCAGAAAGCGGCGCTTCGACTTGATGTTCGAGTGCGACACTTTATGACCCGTAATTGGCCGCTTGCCCGTAACCTGACATACTCTTGCCATATATATGGATTTTGGGAGTGCAAAGTTCGTGAAATAATTCAGATCCGCAAAATCAATTTGCGTATTCCTGTAAAATTAGAGAAAATTTCTAAAATCCGGTTACTCCGTCTTCAGACACAAAGCCGATGGTGACGAAAGTCACAATTTGACGGCATGTGACAGGCATATCTTTGTAGCCTAAATTTTCCAGGTCATGAAAATCAACATGGGATCTGCGGACAGGATGATCCGCCTTATTGCAGCCATACTGCTGACGGCATTGTATTTGACCAAGGTCATCACGGGAACGGCCGGGTTCGTGGCGTTGGTGGTCGCCGGTGTTTTTCTGCTCACTAGTCTGGTGCGGTTTTGTCCGCTGTACACGCTGCTTGGCATGAACACCTGCGCAATAAAAAAGGCATAAAACCTATCAATTTGACAACTATTGAACAGATCCTATGGCAACATTCCAAGAGATCATACAGGATGAGAAGCCGGTATTGGTGGATTTTTTCGCTGAATGGTGCGGCCCCTGCAAGATGATGGCCCCCGAACTGAAAAAGCTGGTGGATATGCGGGGCGACAGTATACGTGTGATAAAGGTCGATGTCGACCGGAATCCGGAAGCGGCCACACATTTTGGTGTGCAGGGCGTTCCCACGCTGATCCTTTTTCGGAAGGGGCAGCAATTGTGGCGACAGAGCGGTGCGATGAGCGCGGTGCAGTTGGACAGGATCATCCGCGAAAAGCTTTGATCCCCTAACATCGGATTGAAGTAGGAAATCAACACGTTCAGGTGTTTAATTGGTCACCATGCGTGTTTTGATTTCCGACTTCTGTTTTTAGTGCTATTTTTGCGGCAAAATCCATTCATATTATGGCATACGACGTCATCGTCCTCGGCTCCGGTCCCGGAGGTTATCCTGCAGCGATCCGCGCTTCACAACTTGGTTTCAAGGTGGCGATCATCGAGAAGGAGAGCCTGGGCGGGGTCTGCCTGAACTGGGGTTGTATCCCCACGAAGGCCCTGCTGAAGAGTGCGCAGGTGTACGAATACCTGAAGCACAGTGCAGATTACGGCATCCAGAGCGAAAACGTGAAGCATGATTTCGGCGCCGTGATCCGCCGCAGTCGCGGGGTGGCCGACAAGATGAGCAAGGGGGTTCAGTTTCTGATGAAGAAAAACAAGATCGACGTCGTCATGGGCTACGGCAAGATCGCCGGCAAGGGCCGCGTCGAAGTCACCGCCGCCGACGGATCCAAGCAGATCGTTGAAGGCAAATACATCGTAATCGCTACTGGTGCGCGCAGCCGCCAGCTGCCTGCCATGCCGATCGATGGCAAAAAAATCATTGGTTACCGGGAGGCCATGGTGCTGCCGAATCAGCCGACCAGCATGATCGTTGTGGGTTCCGGCGCTATCGGTGTCGAGTTCGCTGATTTCTACAACAGCATGGGCACCAAGGTTACCATCGTGGAATTCATGCCGCGCATCGTACCTGTGGAGGATGAAGACATCAGCAAGGAACTCGAAAAGCAATTCAAGAAGAAAGGCATCACCATCCTTACCGGCAGCGAAGTGACCGCTGTGGATACCACAGGCAACGGCGTGAAGGCCAAGATCAAGAGTGCGTCGGGAGAGTCAGTGCTTGAGGCCGACATCCTGCTCAGCGCGGTAGGTATCGCTTCCAATCTTGAAAATATCGGCTTGGAAGAGACGGGCATCAAGACCGATCGCGGCCGCGTGGTGGTCGACAAACATGGTCAGACCAACGTCCCCGGCATATACGCCATTGGCGACTGTGCCCCCGGTCAGGCGCTGGCCCATGTGGCCAGCAAGGAAGGCATCACCACCGCCGAGCACATCGGCTATATGGAGAAAAAATATCATCATCTGCCCGAGGCGATGGATTACAACAACATCCCGGGCTGCACCTATTGCACGCCGGAAGTAGCTTCTGTCGGATACACTGAGAAGGCTGCCAAAGAAGCCGGATATGAGGTGAAGGTGGGTAAATTTCCCTTCATGGCGAGCGGCAAGGCCAGCGCTGCAGGTACGACGGAAGGATTCGTCAAGGTCGTATTCGATGCGAAATACGGTGAATTCCTGGGCGCCCATATGATCGGTGCGGGTGTCACCGAGATGATCGCAGAAGTGGTGGTGGCTCGTAAGCTGGAGACCACCCATCACGAGATCCTCAACGCCGTTCACCCCCACCCCACTATGAGCGAAGCGCTCAAGGAGGCGGTGGCCGTGGCCTATGGCGAGGCGATCGATATCTGATCCCGGTCAGAAAAACCAACATCTTGCATTAGAAAGCGTCGGACTCCCGACGCTTTTTTTATGCTCACCCCAGCGGAATTCATTGGTTTATAATGTAATAGAATCCACCAACCGTGTAATGATCCCGCTTCCGGATTGGGTTAGCTTTACATCCGCTTACCACCTAAAAATCTCCGGTAAGCCGGATTTTGCTAACCATAAACATCGAAACCATGAAAAGAAGAAACACCTCGGGCATGCTCCGCCTGGTGGCGGCAACCTTATGCCTGCTGCCCTTGATGAACAGTTGTGTGAAAGACAGTTCCGGATTCCTGAATGTTAAGAATCTGAAGCATTACATCAAACCGACCAATGGCAGCAATGCCATAGCCGACACGCCGATCAATGTCCAAAAACTCTATGCCGGAAAAGACATCCTGGCCGGAACGGTGAGCTATGAAGACATCGACACCGATGGCGACCGCATGGATGACGCACTGCGGGTGACGTACAAGACCATCGACGGATGGCAGATCATGGAGGCGCATCTGTTTGTCGGTGCCAGTCTCCAGGAGATGCCCGTGACCCGTTCGGGAAATCCGCAGGTGGGTCATTTTCCTTATAAATCCGGTACGCTGCCGGGTGTGGAAGTCTACCAGTTCACCATTCCCTTTGCCAAGCTGGGCTTTAAGTGCCCAAACCCGAATGCCGGTGTGTACAATGTAGCTGCACATGCCTCCCTGAGAAAGTCAGCCGACAAAGGCTTTCAGACGGAAAGCGGATGGGGCGACGGGCAGCGGCTGGTCAAATGCGGCAACTGGGCCATGTTCAACCAGATCATGATCTCCTGCGAGCTGGCGGATTTCGACGTGCCTGCCACCACGGAAACAGCCTTTGCCTTTGATGGCGACGCGACAGGATGTTTTCAGAACTACGGGCAATTCCTGGACAATCCGCAACGTTGGGGATGGACGAACGGTGCTTACGGGCCGGGCAACTACACCTTCAAGCTATACGCAGGAGCGGGACTCTGCGACGTGGCGAAAGGCACGCTGGTAGGCCAGGTCAGTATGACTTATGATGGGGCGACGGCCAAAGTCACCTACACACTGAGTGGGAAGAACCCGAAGACGGGACTACCATATACCCTTCGGGAGGTACACCTCTATGTGGGGAATGAAGAATTTCCCAAGATCACCAACGGCAATCAGGCTGGAGACTTCACCATCGCCCCGGGCAAGTTTCCGAACAAGGCTTCCGGTCTGACATCATCCTCTTATACATTCACGGTCAACAAGCTGTCCGGAAAAGTATATATGATCGCACATGCTGTGGTACACGGATTTCCCGAATAGTTTTGATCAGCGTTTCATCGCCGACTGACATGAAAATGCCTCCTCACCGGAGGCATTTTTCGTTGGATGATGGTCTCCTGAATGCTACCACTCTGCATCGTATCTTCATGTGTGGGAAAGATCCGGTGACTTTCGGATCATTCTTTTAGCATCAACATGCAAGAAAACCATCTGAGGATATGAAAAAGTTGCTCATCGGCCTGCTCCTTGTCATTACGGCCACCCTGGCCATGCTCTACAGATCAGATCGATCCGCTGAAGAGATCGAGGGAATGTATGCCGATACAAGCTCACGCTTCCTGAATATCATGGGCATGCGGGTACACTATCGGCTTGAAGGGGATCCGGCCGACAGCACGCCCCTGGTGCTCGTACACGGCACATCTTCGAGCCTGCACACCTGGGACAGCATCGTGCCGGTCCTTCGGAAGGATCGCAGGATCCTTCGCATGGACCTGCCCGGGTTTGGTCTGACGGGACCAACGCCCGACCAGGTCTACGGACTCGATCGCTATCATCAGTTCCTGGATAGTCTCTTCGATCGGCTGGGCATCCGTAGCTGCATAATCGGCGGAAATTCGCTGGGTGGATTGATCGCCTGGACCTATGCGGTGCATGACAGCAGTCGGGTGAAGGGGCTGGTGCTCATCGATGCGGCAGGATACCCCCGCGGAAAGGAGGAGGGGAATATCGGCTTTAAACTTGCGGCCATGCCGGGGGTAGGAAGGGTGCTTTCCATGTTCACGCCCAGGATCCTGATCCGTAAAAGCCTGGAGGGCTCCTATGGCGATCCCGCACTGGTTAATGAGGTACTGGTGGACCGCTACTACGACCTGTTGCTCAGGGAGGGCAATCGCGTGGCGATGATCGACATGTTCAGTTCCCGGCGGCCGGCGCAGCATCAACAGATCGCATCGATCCGAAAGCCAACGCTGATCATCTGGGGGGATAAAGACCGATTGATCGATGTATCCAATGCCTATCGCTTTCAGCAAGATCTTCCGGGCAGCATGCTGTTGATCATCCCGGGATCGGGGCATGTCCCGATGGAGGAAAGTCCCGGGAAAGTAATTGGAGCTATGAAGGAGCTTTTAAAAAACCTCTGATACCAGCCTAACATTTATATGCTGTCAACGAGCATAAACCTGACCATATATTCATTTGATCGAAGCAGGTGCTAATGAAGTTTGAAATAGCCTCTGCCATTCCTGCTGCATTTCATCTCCCTTATTGTCGTTTTCCCAGTTCTGTAAAGCCAGGACTACTTCGGACTTTTCGGTGCAGGAAGCATTTAGATCCTGCACGAGCTGTTGTGCGGAAACGGGGCGGGGGGCCCAGGGGAACAGATCTTTCCCATACGAATTTCGTACGATGAGTTTCGGGATGGATTTTCCGCCAT
>CAJBZC010000537.1 GCA_903959965.1 uncultured bacterium | reverse complement strand
GAAATATGACGATTATAAGTCCGGCTACAAAATATCCCAGGCCAGATCTCCGTTTATTGGACTCGAAGGAAGGCTGCGTGGATCACACATGATTACAATGATCATGCGCACAACAGCCGATCAGGTAAACTCATCCGTAAAATAAGCAAATGATATTTACTCCTACGCCATTGAAATCGGCGATGATCGTCGATTTGGAGATGCGAACAGACGACAGAGGCGGTTTCGCACGTACATTCTGTGCCCAGGAATTTGAAGCAAACGGGCTAAAGCCCGCGGTAGCACAGTGCAATATGTCTTTTAATCACCTTAAAGGCACCATTCGAGGGATGCACTACCAGTTACAGCCCGCGGCAGAAACCAAGCTCGTCAGATGTACAAAGGGGGCTATTTACGATGTGATCATCGACATGAGGCCTGATTCGGAAACATACCTCCAGCATTTCGGAATTATGTTGACGGAGTCCAACAGAACCGCTTTATATGTCCCTGAAATGTTCGCCCATGGCTACCTGGCACTCACAGATGGCGCTGAAGTAGTATATCAGGTAGGAGAATTCTACTCCCCGGGATTCGAAAGAGGTATCAGATACGATGACCCATTCTTCAATATCCAATGGCCTGAACCGATAAAAGTTATTTCAGAAAAGGATGCGGCATGGCCTCCTTTTCAACCCTGACATTTGAAAGTATCATTTAAACAGACATTATGATCATTGTAGATAATGCATTGAAAGCCCGACATGAGGCCGGAAATCCCGTGAAAGTGGGTATGATAGGTGCCGGATTTATGGGAAAAGGAGTTGCCAACCAGATCCTTAATTCAGTGCCGGGCATGAAACTCGTTGCCATTTCGAACCGAAATCCGGAAAAGGCCAAGGCCGCCTATGAGTATGCCGGAGCCAACTCAACCTATGAGGCCCGCACTGTCAGTGAATTGGAAGAGCACATACGCCATGGAAGGTATACTTACACCGATGATGCGCTGATGCTGTGCAAGGCTCAGGGTATTGATGTGCTGATCGATGTGACCGGAGATGTAGAATACGGAGCCATGGTTGCGATGGAAGCCATCCGGAATCGTAAGCATCTCATTCTGATGAATGCCGAAGTAGACGGAACCATAGGACCCATCCTCAAACACTACGCAGACAAGGAAGGCGTCATTATCTCCGGTTGCGACGGCGACCAACCCGGTGTTCAGGTGAACCTGCATCGATTTGTGAAAAGCATCGGCATCACACCGCTCGTATGCGGCAACATCAAGGGGCTGCAAGATCCATACAGAACTCCTGAAACCCAGCGCGGATTTGCAGAGAAATGGGGGCAAAATGTACAAATGGTGACCAGCTTCGCGGATGGCACCAAGATCTCCTACGAACAGGCGATCGTTGCCAACGCCACAGGCATGACAATTGCCAAAAGAGGAATGTATGGATATGATTTCAACCTGCACAAGGATGAACTGATCAAACAATTTAATCTAAACTACACCGGACACGTGGATGATCTGACCCGCATGTTCGACGTGGATGAACTTAAATCTCTCGGTGGCATCGTGGACTACGTCGTGGCTATGAAACCTGGCCCTGGCGTTTTCATTCTTGGCACACATGATGATCCCAAGCAAAGACACTATCTGAATCTCTACAAACTGGGAGAAGGACCATTGTATTCATTTTACACCCCCTACCACCTTTGTCATTTCGAGGTTCCTCTGTCAGCGGCAAGGGTCGTGTTGTTTGGAGACAAGGTACTGTCACCGGAATTCGGTCCCAAGGTAGATGTCGTGGCCACCGCTAAGAAAGATCTGGCAGCCGGTGAGATCATCGACTGCCTGGGAGGGTTTACCACCTATGGCCAATGTGAAACATATGAAATCTCGCTGAGAGATAACCTTCTACCCATTGGCCTGGCAGAAGGCTGTAAGCTGAAGCGGGCTGTTAAAAAAGACGAAGTGCTCACTTATGAT
>CAJBZC010000536.1 GCA_903959965.1 uncultured bacterium | reverse complement strand
CCCGGCAACCGGTCTCAGCTCGGTGAACATACCCAACCCTGTGGCAACCCCCACACAGAGCATCATTTATCGGGTCATCGGCAATGATGGATTCCAGTGCTTTTCAGATACTGCCTATGTCAGCATGACGGTCGGTCAACCCGTTACGGTAGAACTGGGTCCCGATCAGCGTTTGCCGACAGGAACCCGACTGCCGCTGCGCAGCGTCATCACCAACGGACCGATCCGATTCTGGGAATGGACCCCCACCAAAAACCTGAGTTGTCAGACATGTCCTGAGCCGGTGGCCGCCGTAAAGACCGATGTTACCTACCGGGTAAAGGTGACCAGCGTCTACGGCTGCGTGTCTACCGATACCATTCAAATCAAAGCTTTCTGTACAGATGCACAGGTATTTATTCCCAACGCATTCTCGCCTGATGGAGATGGCATCAATGATCAATTGATGGTCAGAAGCCAGGGCATTTCTTCGATCCGTCATTTCAGGATCTTCAATCGATGGGGAGAGATTGTCTTTGAGCGCAGCAATTTCCCACCCAATGATATGGCTTATGCTTGGGACGGCCGTATCAGAGGGGTGATCGGTGCCCCTGAAGTATATGTATACACGTCAGATGTCGTGTGCGATGACGGAACCACATACACCTACAAGGGTAATATCACCCTAATCAAATAATGAGGATGACGCGTATATCCAAATTGATTTTCTTAGCCACCCTGTGGCTGCATACCGTGCAGACCATAGCGCAGGATATCAATTTCTCACAGTTCTACGAAATGCCCCTGTTGCGCAATCCTGCGCTGGCGGGCATCTATCGCGGAGATGTGCGAACAACTTCAGTCTTCCGCAACCAATGGGGCAGTGTGACCGTTCCATACCAGACCATGGCGCTGGGATTTGAAACCAAGTTCGGTATGAGCCGCTATACCGATGATTTTCTAAGCCTGGGCATCCAGATGACCAATGATATTGCCGGGGATTCGAGGTTGGGACGGACGCAGGCCTTGCCCCTCATCGGGTTTCACAAGACCATCGATCCGGATCGCTCCGGTTATTTGACCCTGGCTTTTTTGGGAGGCCCAGTCCAGCAACGATTCGATCCGACGAAGCTTCGCTTCGATGATCAGTTTCAGAATGGAGCCTACTCTGCGCTGAATCCTACAAGGCAGGCGTTTACCAACACCAATGTCACCTATTGGGATATGAATGTGGGATTGAGCTGGAGCCAGTATCTTGGGTATGACACAAAATTCTATGCGGGTGTCGGATATTTTCATTTTCACAAACCCCGTGTAGCCTTCAGCCCCTTGCTGGATGTGCGTCTTAATCCGAAATGGGTAGTAAATGCAGGGATGAATGCGGCCTTATCGGAAGCTGACCGCCTGATCCTTTACCTTGACTATTTCACCCAAGGTGGGAACCGTCAGGGGCAGGGAGGCTTGATGGTTCAGCATACCTTCGTGCAAACCGACGAGGATTTTGGATTGGGAGCGGCAGCAGGGGCCTTTTATCGATGGAATGATGCCTTGATGCCTGTGGTCAAGTTTAATATTTATTCCCTCGGACTTGGTTTTTCATATGACATCAACATGAGTAAACTGCGTTCCGCTTCTACCTTTCGGGGCGGGCTCGAAGTGACATTGTCATACGCAGCATATTTGAATATCAGAAACAGCTCATTGGAGAAAGTACGCTGTGTCGTACCGTTTTAAAATTTTACAGGCATCAGTTCAATTGAAATCATGCAGATCGAAATGGCCGGTATTCTTATATTTATTTTTTATGCACGTTGCCGGACCTGCTCTTTTTTCAGGCTTCTACTTCCATTGGACCATTCATCCTACCATATCTGAACCATTCAGATAAGTAGGTGGTGTAAAAGCCACAGAAACCCATCCGTTCATATTGATCCCAATGAGCGAGTTCATGTCGCAGCATGGATTTATCTTTCTTGAATTCGGATTCGATGAAGATGCCCAAAGGCGGAATTGTCGCAGCCATCTGGTCACCAGGTATGCCAAAGAGTATGTAATATATCTTATCAGTAGCGTTGCGTTGTGACAAAAAATAGTTCTTTGAAACTGTTACTGGTATTGGGTTTCAGCCGATTCTGAGTTGGAAACGATTTGAATTTTTTTGTCTCCCAAAATTCATAACTTGTTGATTATCAACGTTTATGAATAAAGGGATGTATGTTTTCTCGCAGATCATGGGATTAATATCTCACAAAAAATTTCAAAGTATTGTAAATCTACACTTTGGCGATTATAAGGTCAAGGATTTTACTTGCTGGAAACAATATCTGTGTATGGCCTTTGGGCAACTAACCCATAGAGAAAGTTTAAGCGATACGATGCTTTGCCTAAAAGCCAACTCAGGTAAACTTTATCATCTAGGGATTGGAAGTGTCGTTGCTGTCAGTACAATATCTAGAGCAAATGAGACTCGTTCACATAAAATTTACGAGACCTTGGCATGTCAACTCATCCAAGAAGCAAAAGATTTATACATTGACAAACCAGAAAACGATATTGGGATACAAGGTAGTGTCTTTGCTATTGATGCGACAACAATTGATCTGAGTTTAACAGCTTTTTGGTGGGCGACATTCAGATCGACAAAAGGCGGAATAAAACTTCACACACAATTGGATTTATCTACATCAATACCAGAATTTATTCTTGTAACTCCAGCGTCTGTACATGATGTAAAAATTTTAGACATCATTAAGATTGTAGCTAATAATTTTTACATCATGGATCGCGGATATATAGACTACAAGCGGCTTTTCAAGATCCATGAACACGGAGCATACTTTGTAACCCGATCTAAAGATAATATGAATTATCGCCGACTATATTCTAATAATAAGGAACCAGATAGTGGCGTGATCTATGACCAAGCTGTCAAATTGAATAATCACTATGCTTCACTAGATTATCCCCTGAAAATAAGACGTATTAAATTCAAAGATCCAGATACAGGAAAGATTCTTGTATT
>CAJBZC010000535.1 GCA_903959965.1 uncultured bacterium | reverse complement strand
GGCTTGGTGCAGGTCCCAATGGTGGCAGGGAATTCGTGGCTCCGCCGCAGGGAACCTATGTGGGAGACATACAGCTGGCGACCTTTCAGCAAGTACGTGTGCCTGATGCTGCTGAACTTGCACGGCATACGGGTTGCGTACTCGCGAACACTTTCGTGGAAAGGAGGATCCCATCAAAGCAAAGTTTCGTTCCGGTGCTACCCGGCAGCGGCCAAACACCCATAAAGCACATCGTTTATATCACGAAGGAGAACCGGACCTATGATGAAGTGCTGGGTCAGTTAAAGACCGGCAGGGGGGATTCAACGCTGGCACGTTTCGGTCTGCGGTCTGATGTACGTGTGAAAAATAAATCAAACGGAAAGATGGATTCGCTGGTCATTCGTGGGGCTGATGTGTCGCCGAATCATCATCGCATCGCCAATCAGTTTGCCTTCTCTGATAATTTTTATTGTGACAGCGACGCCTCCATCCACGGGCATCACTGGATGATGGGTGTGATCCCGAACGAATGGGTGGAAACTAATTCAAACACCAGCAAGACCGCAAACATATTCTCTCCTGCGCCGGGCAGGCGATTCCCTGGATCGACGGGCAGTATGGATCCCGAAGATTTTGCCGAGACGGGCGGACTGTGTGAAGCCCTGGTGCGCAAGGGCGTTTCTTTCTACAATTTCGGTGAGGCCAATGAAACCGCGCATGTGCGGGAGGAATGGAATGATACGGCCACCGGAGCTGCGCATGCGGTGATGGTGCCGATGCAACAGGCGTTGTACAGCCGCACCAGTCGCGATTACGCCGGGTATAACACCAACGTGCCGGACCAGCTGCGCAGCGATCAGTTTGAACGTGAGTTCACCAGGAAGTGGCTGAAAGGGAAGGAACGTATGCCTTCGCTGATCACCATCCAGTTGCCGAACGACCACACGGCTTCTCCCAGACCGGACCATGGTTATCCATACACGCACAGTTATATGGCGGATAACGACCTAGCCCTCGGCCGCATGCTGCATTTTCTTTCCCGCACACCATACTGGAAGAATATGCTGGTGATCGTTACGGAAGATGATCCTCAGGGCGGTGTGGACCATGTTGATGCTCATCGCAGCATCCTGATGATGGCCGGGCCTTATGTGAAAAAGGGTTATGCATCACATACACATGGCAATTTCGGATCCATTCTGCGATTGATCTACAACGTACTTGGGGTTCCGTATGTGAATCAATATGACGTGACCGCCTCGCATCTGTCAGACTTCTTTACGGATAAGCCGGACTTCAATCCTTACACTTTGACGTTTCCGGACAAGCGTGTGTTCGATCCGAAGTTGGCCATGAAGCGTTATGGCCGGGAGACGGACTGGAGAAAAGTGCTGCAAGGGCCTAAGATGGATGACGAGCAGGACCAGCGCAGCGGAGATTATCGGGAAAAATAAATAAATCAAAGCCCCGTGTAGACACACGGGGCTTACCGATTGACTGTTTATGAAAAAAACGAACTTGAGTTCATTCAGATAGGTGAGGGCCATCCCGTGACGGCCCTCGTAGCAACAGCGCACATCCGTGCTGCCGCAATCATGTCGCGAATGTCTATCTGCAAGATGAATTGAATATGAATTTCCTCAGGTTCCGCATGAACAAATGATGAAATCCTTTTCTTTGCTCAGCTGTCAATCAAAACGCACTCCGTTCAAACGGTCATCCAATCATCTTCAATCCACCAACATGAGACATCACTTCAAACTGCTTTCCTTCGCACTGTTCCTGACCGCAGGGGTTGTAAGATCCCAGTCGCAGCCCGTGACGCTGCC
>CAJBZC010000534.1 GCA_903959965.1 uncultured bacterium | reverse complement strand
GTCTCTGTCACATGCAGCCGAACGAGCGGGTTCTCGTCTATGATCAGAAGATGCCATCCCGGGCGGGAGATGCGACAATTGATCGGAACCTCCGTGATCTGGTCATCTCCGGCAGACAGGGCCAGGACGCTGCTCATGAGTTTCGCTTCCGGCCAGGTGGAGCCGTTATCGGGGCCCTGGTGAAAGTGATAGACCAACCGGGTATCGGCCTCAACATCCATCCGCAGCAGGATGGCATCGACATGTTCCGTGGCGATGGCGAGGAGCTGCATGCGCGGACCGGTTAGGGGTTCGGTACCCCAGCTTTCCTTTCGCGGATCGATGCGGCAAACGGAAGATGCGATGACCTTGGCTTGCGGAGCGATGTCTTCTGCAATCGCTGTTGGGCAGTCATGGATATGATGATCGAGACGAAAGAGGTCCTCCCGGATGGCAGGGATAAATGGAGCCGCGACCATAGCCCGTGCGGGCTTATCGGAGGCCACGGCATGGGCAGCCGCCACACCGACCGCTTCGCCCAGCTGGGCGCAGGTGAGCATCACGCGGGTGCTGGAGAGTGCGTAATGTGTTGCGCTGATGTTGCGGCCGGCGAAGAACAGGTTCCGGACATTGCGGGAATACAAAGAGCGCAGGGGCACGTTGTGCGGACCCCGCAGGTATTGATGGGTGCTCGGATTGACCTTATCGTGGAAGCCACCAGGCGGGTGGTGATCGAAGCCCCATCCGCCATAGGCTACTGAATCCTCGAAATTTACCTGCCGGTCGATATCCCCCATCGTCAGAATGTGATCGCCTTCGAACCTGCGGGACTCTCGCTTACCGGGTACAGCAGCCATCCAGTCAAGTTCGTAAGTGGTCAGTCGCTCCGCCAGTGGCGACCGGTTCTTGAGATAATCCCATACGGCCAGGGTGATGCCCTGCACTTCGTCCTTGATGCGCATGGTATCGTGGACCGTGTCCAGCTCACCGCCCCATTCCAGCCACCAGAATCCACCGGTATCCGGGAAGAAATGTTCGTTGACAGGTCGGTAAGGACCGAAATCCTCCAGGGAGAGGACCAGTTTCACCCAGGGTGGCTTCACAAAGGGCATCGGACGTTTTGCATCACGCGCACGCATCTGCAAGCTGAGTCCCATCGTCTCAGCGGCCGGTGTCTCCGGACACATGGGTTCGTTGAATTCGGATCGTGCCTCCACCCCGTAACGGTAACGTGCCCCTGCCAATGCGCCAACGACCCCGTCACCGGAACAGTCCGCAAAGCAGGGCGCGTGAAAGACATGCCAGGTTTCCGACAGCGAACAATAGGCCTTCACGGAGGCGATCGACTTTTCATCCTCCCCTTCCGATCCTCGTGTATCCGTCTCCGTTAGTACCTCGCAGACGGCGGTGTTGAGGAACAGGTCGATCCCGGGTTCGTTGCGAACGATCGATTCCAGTTCCAGGTTCCATCCTTCCGGACTCCAGGTGGGATTACGGCGGAGGTTATTGAGGAAGAGCTCTTCCACGAGTCCGGTTTCACGGGAATAGGCGAAGTTGCACTGGTTTGCGCCGACGGGCGGCACGCGGATCTCGCTGCTGGCATTTCCGCCCAGTACGGGGCGGTCCTGGACCAGGGCGGTACGAATACCCATGCGGGCGGCAGTCACGGCAGCACACACACCGGCCAGGCCTCCGCCAATGACCACCAATTGATAATGTCGTTCTATCGTTCGCATGTAATGATTTGAATCAGGCAATAGATCTGTCTGGGTCCAGCCTGCGCGACAACGCATGTGCCAGGAGGAAAACGAGGCAGGAGAATGGATAGATCCAGAATTCATCAAAGGGCAGCGCCCACAGAGCTCGCATTGTCAACAGCAGAATGGCCGAGGATACGGACACAATGACGGCCGTAATGATGGCCCGGATCCCGGTCTTTCGTCTGAGGGCAAAGATGGCAACCATGAGCATCGGACCATAGGTGGCGACGGGGGCCTTGTAGGCCAGATTCAGGAGTCCTTGGTTCCGTACAAACAGGCCGGCGGCGTAGGCCAGCAGGCAGAGGATCAAGCCCCAGGCG
>CAJBZC010000533.1 GCA_903959965.1 uncultured bacterium | reverse complement strand
TTGCCAGTTCGGTATCCGGATAATTTGCTGAAGTGGGATGCTGCCGGCTCTGACGATAGATATATTCCGCGCTGGAGAGGGTCTGGGCCATGGTCTTGTATAGGTAATCCACGGGAGCTTCCTCATGTGTCTGATGAGCGGCCATCTGGGCTTTCAGCCAGGCATCTCCGCTGGAAGTAAACAGTCTGCGCGGATCCGTCACGGCCAATCCTTTCACCTCTTCCCCTTTCAATGCCAGGCTCAGCGTGTCATCCACTTCGAGTGCCTTTGTTGGACGGGTGCTGCCGGCACATTTCGCATCGAGGTATCTGCCCAGCCAGCCTGTCTGTAGGATCACATTGCTGTCGCTCGCGCTGTGCCAGATGTCCATACTCCGGAAATGGCTCTTGTCGGGGTTCGGGTAGCCGACACCGTTATACACGGCGAGATGTCCTTCCTCATGAAGTGCCCTAAAGGCTGTGAGGGCAGGATGCAGGCCGGCCTCGTCCGTCAACGGCAGCGCGTCTGTCCGGCGAATACCGAGCTGTTGACGTTCGCGATAGTAAATGTCGTTACGAACAGGGATGACCGTATTCAGTCCGTCGTTACCGCCGCTGAGCTGTATGACCACCACCACTTTATTGCCTTGTGGCACGGCAGCCGGGTGTTCGAACGCCTGCAGGAAACGGGGGATCATCATCGAGGCGGTGGCGAGGGAGCCTGAACGTATGAAGGTTTTGCGATTGATCAGCATTTGTCTGTCTTTTGGATGGTTGAATGATCAGCAGAGCTGGTATTCCGGACTCCCCATCAGGCGGATGAAGGCGGAGCGGATAAACGCTTCCCGGGAAGCGTTATCCAGGAGCTTTTCGAGGATTGAGCCATCCGGTGTATTGGCCGTCTGCCAGAGGATGCGTGCCGTAGCGGTCAGCAGCTCCTCACGTTTGACCCCGGCCATGCCTGTAAAGTGAGGATTCCAATCGATGCGCGTGTCCAGCGGACGCGATGTTCGCCGTTCGTACCTGCTGCTCATCCCCATATCCTGGTCATCGTCATCCTTGGTTCGGATGGCCGGAATTTCGCGACTTGCTACCATCCTCGGGATCTGCATCCGGTACATGAGCGAGGCTCCATCGATCCAGTCCTTCCCGCCGGGCCATCCTGCCACATTGGGTGGATAAAAGAGCACCTGACCGAGAACCCGTTGCATTAAAAGTTGCACATCGGGATTTCCGAACTGTATCGGCAGGATCCGCCTGATGCCGACGATCAACTCCACCGGGGATTTGATGCGGCACCCGATATGCCGGGATTCGTAGAAGAAATCCGAGGAGAAAATATCGTGCATCAGCGCCGAGATGTCGTATCCCGACCTGAAGAATTGTCCGGACAGTTTCTGTACCAGCGGTTCATCGATCTGTTCACTCACAAAGAACCGCCAGATCTTACGGGTAATGAAGGCGGCTGTTTCCGGTTTTTTCAGCAGGATATCGATGACATCGTCTCCTGACAGTCTGCCTTTGACGCCTAGCACGGTTTTATCCCCGTCGTCGTGGAAATTGGCCCTAAACAGGAAGCTCCCGTCTCGGTCAAATTGCCAGCCGGTGAAGGCGCGGGCGGCTTCTTTCACATCCGTTTCGGTATAATGACCGCGTCCGAGGGTGAAGAGTTCCATTACTTCGCGGGCGAAGTTCTCATTCGGGCGTTGTTTTCTGTTCTGCTGATTGTTGAGAAATGCCAGCATGGCAGGGCTTTTGCTGACGGCCCGCAGGAGGGTACCGAAATCACCCAGGGCATGCTCCCGGAGGGTGTTCACGAGGTTTTGAGTGAATAGTGAATTCTGGGTCCTTGCGGCAAAATGCCCATGCCAGAAAAAGGCCATCTTTTCGCGCAACATCTGTTCGCCGGATACCATCCGGTTGATCCAGGCGAGGTTGAGGGCCCTGATCTCATCCCGACCGCGTTTCTGTGCCTCCCTCCGGGCCTGCGCATCCATCATGCCATAGGCTTCATCTCTGCCGCCGGTGATTTTGAAGGGGACAAATTGGGCCTTGCTGTCTGTCTCG
>CAJBZC010000532.1 GCA_903959965.1 uncultured bacterium | reverse complement strand
AATCAGATCCAGACGCCGTGGAACGGAGATTATCATACGGATGTCAACATCCAGATGAACTACTGGCCGGTGGATCTGACCAATCTGAGCGATTGTCAGTCACCGCTGACAGAGCTTATATCTTCCCTCGTAGAACCCGGTCGGCGTACCGCGCAGACACATTATATGGCTGAAGGCTGGTGCGTGCATCCGATCACCAATGTCTGGGGTTACACGGCACCGGGTGAGCATCCTTCCTGGGGCATGCACTTAGGCGCGGGGGCATGGTTGTGTCAACATCTGTGGGAGCATTTTGCGTTCACGCGCGATACCGCATATCTGCGCCGGGTGTATCCGGTGATGCGCGATGCTGCGGCCTTCTACCTCGACTGGCTGGTGAAGGATCCTCGTACGGGCAAGTGGGTGTCCGGGCCGGCCGCTTCGCCGGAAAACACATTCCTGGCGCCCGACGGATCTCGGGCTCAGATCAGCATGGGGCCGGCGCACGATCAGCAGGTGATCGGTGAACTGTTTGGCAATCTTTTGTCAGCCGCATCCATCCTCGGAATGAAAGATGCCACGACCCTGGAGACTGCAACCATACTCCCGAACCTGGCCACTACGGCCATCGGGCCCGACGGCCGGATCCAGGAATGGCGGGAGCCCTTCCCTGAAGCAGAGCCCACCCACCGCCACGTTTCACATCTGTACATGCTATATCCGGGCGCGGGCATCGACCCGCTGCGGCAGGCAGACTGGGCCGGAGCCGCGCGGAAAAGTCTGGATAAAAGATCTGATGATGGAACAGGGTGGTCGCTGGCCTGGAAGATCAATTTCTGGGCGAGGCTGCGCGATGGAGACCGGGCATTGGCACTGTTGAACAGATTGTTGCGACCGGTAACCTCGGACGGCGTGAACATGTCCAATGGCGGCGGAACCTATCCAAACCTGTTCTGCGGTCATCCACCGTTTCAGATCGACGGAAATTTTGGAGGAACTGCGGGGATCGCGGAAATGCTCCTGCAAAGCCATCTGTCAGAGGGAGATGTGCGCATCATAGATGTCCTGCCAGCCCTTCCTGCCGCCTGGGCAACCGGCTATGTAAGAGGGTTGAAAGCGAGGGGTGCAGCGGAGGTTGACATCGAATGGATGTCTGGCGGAAAAGTGAAAGTCACGCTGAAATCAGGAACTGACGGGCGTTTTCTGTTGAGGCATGGAAATAAATCTCAATTGTTGACATTACGGAAGGGAGGGAAACAGGTAATTGAATTCTAGTCTTGGGCCTTACATCCAGGTAAAATATATTTATTTATTCATCAGAAGGATTTCTGAACGGGCATAGGTGTGGTCTGCTTGGAAATCGGCAAACAGCCGCCCCTGTATTGTTTTCAATGATCCCTGAACGTTAGTTTTTTAATCGGAACATCCGCACGGGCCCATCGATTTCTGCAGACAGGAAATGCTTCATATCCCGTCCGCGGATCCATTGAATACACCGGACATCTCCGGTGAGAAATACGCCCGACTCGCGGATGCTGATCGGCAGGAAACCGCCCTGTCCATCACCCTTGAGCAACAAACCGCAGGATGCATCGGCCCTGCCGGGGATGATGGCCATGCCTTCGTCGTTACCGGCCAACAGTATATCTATACTTCTGTCTCCGTTGAAGTCGCCGGAGAGGATGGCAAATACCGGAGATAACTGCGCTTCTGTAGGGAAAGGATGAAACTTAAAGCGATGTTTGCCCTGGTTCTCCCACCAGCCGGTGACGAGTGAATTCGCCTCTAGTACGCTCTCCCCCTCCCGGTTGAATCGGTCGAGCAGTGCCTGCATGGGCGTACGAGCGAAGGATGCGTATTCCGGATAGAATCTCCTCAGTTGAGGGAGGATCTCGACAGCGGCATCCCGCTGGACGATGGGAAACTCGTCGGATTCGCGACCATGCGGAATGGTGGGTCTATGATGAGAGAGCAGCAGGTCACGTACCCCGTTCCTGTCATAGTCATTCATGTAGGCTCTTAGTGGCTTTCCGGGTCTGGCGTTGAAAAATCCATTTTGTCCGTGGTTCCCGGCGATGATGTCCTGGTCGCCATCTCCGTCCAGATCTGCGGTACCGAGGGCGGTCCACCAGCCTTTTCGGCTATCCATCTCCGTGAGTAAGCGCTTCAGTTTACCATCTTCATTAATGTAAAGGCTGATGCCGGCCCATTCGCCGGCCAGGAGCAGATCCTGATCGCCATCTCTGTCGATGTCTTCCCAGCTGGCATCGGATATCAGCCCTGTCCTTCCCAGATCGGGTGCCAGGCGGCGGGTTGCATCTTCGAAGGCCGGCTGTCCCGGACGTCCGACGTTCCTGAGGATGATTGCGCGCAATGGATCCGGATAGGTTGAAGGACTGGAAGCTTCCGCAATGAAGAGATCGACTTTCCCGTCTTTGTCAATATCCGCCGTTCGGACGATCGACTTTGCGAAATCCAGTCGGGGCAACGCCGGAGCTGGTGCGGCACTGAATTTCCCATGCCCGTCATTGATCCAGAGACGATCTCGGGTATTGGTATCGACCAGATTGGATATTGGTCCGCCAAACAGCGAGAGCATATCCAGATCACCATCCATATCTGCATCCAGCAATGCCAGTGCGGCATCGGCCGTTGCCGAAGGGCTTAATGATGGCTGCATGGGCTTGGTACGAAATCCTCCTCCGGGAAGGCCGAAGGCAAGGGTCGTGGGTCGGTGGCGGTCGCCGCCGATTACTATATCGGGCAGTCCATCTGCATCCAGATCGCCACTGGCAATGGACGGTGCGCGGCGCGAGCGTTGCCGGGGTAGCGACCGCTGTGTAGTGAAATCTGACAGATCATCCTGTTGGTGGATCACGGAGATGCCGCTGAGTTCTGTCACTTCCGTGACCAGGGATGTATTTTCGGTTATGCGTATCCGGTAGTCCGAGCTTTGGGCATCGGCAGATTGCGCCAGCATGAGGGTTTGTCCTGCAGGGATGTCGCGAAGCATTTCCACGGCTCCGTCAGGCCATCTGATTTCGAGGCTGTCGATCCGTTTGGATGATCCGAGACCGAAATGCAGGACGGGTTCGACGGACGAGAGATAACCCCGGTAGGGGGTGAGTTCCGTGACTTGCGGCCGGCCATCGATCCATCTTTTGACGACGGTGCCGATGCCGTGTATGTTGGCGGTATCTCCACGCAGCCGGATACGCAGGAACTGCGACTGATTGGGTTCGATCTGACGGGCCTTGTTTTCCCAGAGGAAGGCGGGTTGATTGATGTTGTTTACGATGATGTCGAGATCTCCGTCGTCGTCCAGGTCGGCCCAGGCCATGCCATTTGAGAAGCTTGGTTGGTCCCATCCCCAGTCGATCGTCTTGTCGGAAAAGGTCAGATCGCCGTTGTTTCGGAACAAGTAATTGCTCGTTTCGACCGGGGGGAGTTTGAGCAGGAGATCACGGGTGGATGCACTTGCGGCTTGATCCCGATAGGCGATGAAATCGTTGTCTGTGATATCTTTTGGAAGACCGTTGGTGACGCAGAGATCGAGGCGGCCGTCGAGGTCCAGGTCGGCGAAGAGCGGCGACCAGCTCCAGTCGGTGTAAGCCGTGCCTGCCAGGAAAGCAATCTCTGAAAAGAAGGGAACTCCGATGGAATCGCCTTTCATGGGTCTGGGGCCACGGTTGAGTTGGAATGTGTTGCGGACGGTCTGCCAGGGCAGCTCATATTTTTTCGTGTATCGATACCAGTTTTCATCAAGGGGATTCATCATCATCTTGAAGCGACCGATATCTTCTCCGGCCATGTCGGTTTCGATGATGTCCAGGAGTCCGTCGTTATTGATGTCTCCGGCGTCATTGCCCATGGCGTTGAGGCTTCCCTTTCGGAAGTAATCTCGCACCTGGTTTTGGAAGGTGCCGTCGCGTTGGTTGATGTAGAGGATATTTCCGCTGAGGTAGTCGTTGCTGACAAGGATGTCCTTCCATCCGTCTTCGTTGATGTCGAGGATCTGCAGTCCGAGTCCATAGCCTTCCCAGGTGATGCCTGCCTCTTTGGAGACGTTGGTATATCGGGCATGCTGGCGAATGGGATCCCAGTCGTTCCGATAGAGGCGGTCTGTGTTCCGGGCACTGCCATCATTTCTGACCGGTCGGAAGGTGTTGGGTTTTTCCTGTCCAAGTTCATTTACCAAAAGATAGAGATCGAGGTCACCGTCGCGGTCGTAGTCGAAGAAGGCCGCCATCTGGGTGTTGGTGGTATCATCGATACCATAATCCGCGGCCATTTCCGCGAATCTGGGTATACCGGTAGCGGGATCTACGCCAGTGTTAACGTACAGGAGATTTCGGCGCATGGCGGCCACCTGCCAGGTGCCTGCGCAAACATATATGTCCTGCAGACCGTCGTTGTTGACATCAACCACGGTCACGCCGCGGCTCCATCGTCCGGCGCCATCGGTGCCGGAAGCGGCGGTGACATCCCGGAACTTCAGTCCCCCTTCGTTGAGATAAAGTGCATTGGGTCCGAGGCTGGCGGTGAAGTAGAGATCCGGGCGCCCATCGTTGTTGAAATCTCCCACGCCAACGCCACCCCCGTTGTAGAGATATTCATAGGTGAGCATGTTGATGTTGCTGTCTTCCCGGATATTATTGGAGAAAACGATGCCGCTTTTTTCGGGTGGCACGGGCCGAAAAAGAGGATCCTGCCGGCAGGCCTGCAGGGTGAGCAGGGCGATCGACAGGATCAGGATATGATTTCTGGCTGACAAGGCGGAGGCTTTGTGTACAATATACGACAAATCTCAGGAATGATGCATCAGCGCTTACGACGGCGTACGGGAACATTGAAGGCCAGTCCTGCGGAACCGGCCTTATTGGATGCACCGGTTTCATCTTTATAGGTCATAGGCGTGAACACGAAGGACACGCCGCTGTATCCCAGTTCAATGGTTGGGCTTACGGTGCCTGTGAATGTGAGATCCTGGCCGATACCGCCGGCATTGAAACGAATGGCCTGATGGGTGACGGCACCGGCGGCGATCCACCATTTTTTGCCGAGTTGACGCAGACCGGTGATCCGGATAGGGATGCGTGTCAGTGTGATATTGGCATTGGTGGCCTTGGTGGTAACATATTTTATACCCATGGTGGCTCGGATGCCCCATTTATCCTCCTTCCCTAGGGTCCATTCGCCGCCGGCGAAGAAGGTGCCGCCTTGTCCGGCGTTGACTTTTTGTTTCGATCCGTCCTGGAAATCAACGACGGCAACGGCATCTCCGCCGAGTTCGAGGGCGCCTCCGAGCAGGAATGCAGCGCGTTTGGCCGGGGCATTATCCATGCGAGACGGATCTGCGGTGGTCATCACCGGATTGGGGGATTGTGCCATTGATGTGGAACCTGGAAAAATGAGTCCTAATAAAAAGGAAATGAAGAAAAAATATTTCATGAAACAGATTTTGGGGTCGCAAAGTTAACCGCCGGATGGCAAATTCTTTCGTCGAATTGAAAGTAACTCTCCAAGAGTTGGCAACTCTCCAAGAGTGGGCAACTCTCCAAGAGTTGGCAGCTCTCCAAGAGTGGGGGTACGCTCCAAGAGTTGGCAGCTCTCCAAGAGTTGGCAACTCTCCAAGAGTGGGGGTACGCTCCAAGAGTTGGCAGCTCTCCAAGAGTTGGGGTATCGCGCGTTTCAGCAAATCCGACTTTTTTCGTACATTCCATTAATGATCAAAATGGATCGCACAAATCTCTTGACGCCTATTGTTGCTTTTCTAATGCTGGCCATCGCGGCACCCATGGCGCAGGCGCAGGAAGTATTTTTCACCAACGGCGGGAAGGTGTTGGATGTCACCGGAACGGAAGCCACGGTCTGGACCCGGCTTTGCGCGGATGCCAAGCCGAATCCCGTCGTCCATCAACGAGAGGAGAAGGTGTTCCGGCATCCCGTTGGATTTGATGAAAAGATGCCGATCGAAAAGATGGATGGCGGGGTCCGGGGAGCAGCAGGTGAGGTGAGATTTTTGCTGGAGGGCGCGGGGCGCAAGGATTCCTGCGATTGGATGGCCACGGGAGCAGACAAGGATTTCACGGCTTACCGGCATTTCAGTGGACTGCGTCCTGGGACTTCATATGCCGTGGTTTTGGAGGGTCGATCAGCGCCGAAGGGTCGTGTCACGCGGATGCGGCTGACGTTCAAGACTGTTCCTGACGACCGAAAACCGGTGCTGATCACCACATCCACCTGCCAGTATTTCTGGAGTTTTGATGATTCGAGCCGGGGATTCAGGACCTATATGAGCATGCAGGCGATGCGTCCTGATCTATTTGTTCAAACAGGCGACTACGTGTATTACGATAAGCCAGGCCCGATGGCCACGGATGCCGCCAAAGCCCGCCATAAATGGCATGCGATGGACGCCTGGCCGTCGATACGTGCGTTCTACGAAACGACACCGGCCTATCTGCTGAAAGACGACCACGATCTGCTTGCGGATGACGTCCACCCTTCATCCAAGCCTTTCGGATCGCTCACCGTCCCCGCGGGATTAAGCATCTGGAGGGAGAACGTACCGCTTCGCGGGAAACCCTATCGCACCCTGACCTGGGGGCGCGACCTTCAGATCTGGTTCCTGGAAGGCCGGGAATTCAGAAGCCCGAACGACCAGCCGGATGGTCCGGATAAAACTATTTGGGGTGCGGAACAAAAGGCCTGGCTTGAACATACCCTGAGCCAGTCTACCGCCCAATGGAAGATCGTCTTCTCTCCCACTCCGATCGTGGGTCCGGACAGAGCCACCAAAAAAGACAATCACGCCAACGCCGTCTATCAACACGAAGGTGACTGGGCCCGGCAGTTCCTGGCAGCCCGGGGCGCGATCGTAGTGAACGGCGACCGACATTGGCAATACGTTTCCCGCGACAGTGCGACGGGACTCTGGGAATTCGGATCAGGGCCTGTCAGCGACTACCATGCCCAGGGCTGGCCACCCAATGAACGCAGGCCTGAACACCGATTTCTGCGGGTGGCCGGCGGATATCTGAGCATCCGAATGGTTTATGAACAGGAAAACCCGATCATGATCTTCACCCATCACGACGTATTCGGCCGTGTCACCCATACCGAGCGCATTGATTCATTTCCTCAGCCCAACCAATACTGACACATGAACAGAAGATCATTCCTGCGACACTCATCCGCAATCGCCGCGTTGTCGGCCTTACATCAGACGGGTCTCGCCCAGTGGGGATACGGACCTCGCCGCCGTGTGGCCCTGATCGGAACGGGCTGGTACGGTAAGAGCGACCTGTTCCGGTTGATGCAGGTGGCCGCGGTGGATGTGGTCGGGCTGTGTGATGTCGACCGGCAACAGCTGGAAGGAGCGCAGGCGCTGATCCAGGCACGTACGGGACAGACAAACACCATCCCCGGGTACAAGGACTATCGCACGCTGCTCAAGGAACAGCGACCCGATATTGTGCTGATCGGCACCCCTGACCATTGGCATGCACTCCAGGCCATTGATGCTGTAAAATCCGGCGCGCACGTATATCTGCAGAAGCCCATCAGCGTGGATGTCATCGAAGGCGAAGCAGTCGTTGCCGCCGCCCGCAAACACGGTCGCGTTATACAGGTCGGCACCCAGCGCAGGAGTACGCCGCATTTAATGGAAGCAAAACGCCTGTTCATCGACAGCGGCGCGATCGGCAAAGTGCATCATGCGGAGATGTTCTGTTACTACCACATGCGCCGCAACGCCACGCCGCCCATTCAACCGGTGCCCGAATCTTTCGATTACGATATGTGGACGGGGCCGGCACCATTGCGTCCATTCGACGGGATGCCGCATAGGGGCTGGTGGCGTGCCTTCATGGAGTACGGCAACGGCATCATGGGAGATATGTGCATTCATATGTACGACACCGTTCGATGGATGCTCGGACTGGGCTGGCCGACGCAGATCAGCTCGAGCGGCGGCATCTATGGCGGTGATCCCGGCCGCAGCAATATCGCGGATACCCAAACTGCAGTCTTCGAACACCCCGGCCTTACCTGTGTCTGGCAGCACCGCACCTGGGGAACGCCCGCAGATCCGGAGTATCCCTGGGGATTTAAGATCTATGGAGAGAAAGGCACGCTCTGCGGAAGCACCATGCGCTATGATTTCATCCCTGTGGGAAAAGGAGATCGGGTGCGCGGAGATGTCGTGTACGAACGTGAGCAGTTTCCGGAGGATCTGAAAGAAAAGGACATAGAACTGCATGCGGCACCTGCCACCAGAAAACATATGCAGGATTTCCTGGAAGCGATCGACCGGAAAGGACATCCAACGGCGGATATTGGAGAAGGCCATATTTCCACGGCCAGTTGTATCCTCGCGAATCTGTCGATGCAACTCGGCAGGCCGCTCAGCTATGACCCGAAACAACGGATTATCCCCGGAGACAAGGAAGCGACCAAACTCCTGCGCCGCCCCTATCGCGGCCCGTGGGTCCATCCGGAACCGTGAGAAAAACCGCCATCAGACCCGGGTGTTACGCAATTCCAGCCGCCGATCGATGATCGAAGCGGTAATGCGATCAGCATTGGGGAATCCTTTTTCCTTTGGCGTCGGAGATCGAAACGAGGCTTGTCGGCCTTCAATTCGGATCTCTCCGGCGGGATCAAGCGTCACGAAAGCGAAGACAGGTTCGGAATAGGTTGCCCTGGAACCATCGGATCCAAAACCATCTCCGACATAATAGTATGATGCACTATTGATATGAATATAATGCACCCCGTTGATCATCATATGATGATCCAGATGATGGTGCCCGCAGATGCAGGCGATCACCTTCGGATGCTTTCGGCCCTCATTGGCCCGATCGATCACCTTTCTGACTTCCATCCGATTGGGTACTGTGCTGCCCGTCCATACTTCATCAAACGACTGATGTGAAATGATGATGCAGGGATGTTTTGCGTGCGCGATCTCTGCCTCCAACCATGCGATCTGTTCCGGATTCACCAGATCGCGACGAGTGGGATCGATGTAGAAATTCCCTTTCACATAATCGATGTATTGACTGTCTTTCAGGATGTGGTTGCAATCCATCACGATGAAATGAAATCCTCCACGCTCGAAAGCATAGTAAGGCCGTTCCATCCCCCAGACATTCATGATGTCTCGCTTTGTTCCGAAGTCCATGTCGTGATTGCCGAGCACATGATATTTATCTCCCTGGTATTGATTCCAAACCTGCATGAGCTCTGCGGCTTCCGGTTTCGGATGACAGAAGTCGCCCCCCTGAATAATGAAATCCACTTTTCGACGGGAAGCCTCGCTGATGAAGACTTTCAGTCGATCCAATGCATCCGGACAGTAGCCATGGTGAAGGTCGGTGATCCAGCCAATGGTTGTCGGCTTACGAGCTGCTTCTTCGGACGGCTGAAAGGAAAACGCCCGAGTAGCCGGCAGCAATAAGGGAGAAGATATAAGGAGTCGAAGGGCTTTTCTGCGCTGCATGTTTTATGATTGATACACATTAAAGATAGCGCAATGCCATTTGCTTAACACAGACTGATGCATGGTAATCGCATCTCAAACACAAGCCTTCCTTTTTACGGTGTGGCCACCTAAGAAATAATCAAAGAATTTGATGCCATTGAGATTTCTACAAAACATCCGTTGATGGATGATGAAGGCAGAAATGAATGTAAGTACGGCGATCAGGATGATGGACGCTTCCATGCCGAACAGATCGGCAACAAGGCCGGTAAGCAGGGCTCCGAACGCATATCCGGCATCCCGCCAGAGCCTGAAAATACCTGTGCTTCGAGCACGATCTCCAGGGTGCGTGTTTTCGGCAATGGTAGCGAGGAAAGTGGGATAGACCATGGCCGTCCCCCATCCCAGCAGGGCGGACAGGAGGATGAAATGCCAAAGTGAGGAGGCTTCAACAAAGAAGAGGAGTGCAACTGCCTGCATGGCCATCCCCCATTGGAGCATATCCTTCTTGCAGAACCGATCGGCCATCGCGCCGGTGAACAACTGACCGATGCCCCAGACGGCGGGATACACCGCGGTGACGATGCCAATTTCCGCCAGCGAAAACCCTTTACCTGCCAGCCAAACAGGAAAAAGCCCCCAGGCCATGCCATCATTCAGGTTGTTAACCAGTCCGGCCTGCGTGACCGCGCCGAGATTCGGTTGGCGCCAGCTCGTATCGGAAAAAATATGACTGAGCCTGGGCAGCGTACTTTGCGCCGTTTCCGCCGCCACATGCCCGCGGGTATCCTTCACAAAAAAAATGGTGATGAGCAATCCGGCCACGGCAAAGAATACCCCCGTCAGGAAGGGCCAGGGACGCATCCCCCATTCGGCGGCCATCCAACCGGTAAGCCAGGCGACGACGGCCACGGCGATGTAGCCGGCAAACTCATTCAGTCCCATAGCAAACCCTCGATCCTTCTCTCCTACCAGGTCGATCTTCATGATGACCGTGCTGCTCCATGCCAGGCCCTGGTTGATACCCAGCAGGATATTCGCCGCAATGACCCATGACCACTCGCGCGCAAACATGAGGAGAAACGGAACCGGCAGTCCAAAGAGCCAGCCGGTGATCAACAAGTTCTTCCGGCCAAAACGATCCGACAGCCGACCGGTAAAATAATTTGTGATAGCCTTGACGATGCCGAAGACCGCGATGAAAGAAAAGATCGCCGTCTTGGCCGCCATCTGAAAATCGGCTTCTGCGATGCCCGGAAGCAGGGTTCGTTCCATCCCGACCATCGCGCCTACAAAAGCATTGACGATCACCAGCCAGGTGAACTGTACGCGATTGGCCCGCAGGCCAAGTCTGATCTGGTGTCCATGCATGATATTCATTCCGGTTGATGCTGCCTGAGATCTTCACAAAGATACGACCACCACCGGCCGACATCCGTGACCAAGATCACAGAAGCCGGTCAATCGAAGCGAATACGGCGGGTTTCACCAGGCCGGGTATCGAATCCGGCACTGAATTCGTCGGGAACAGCCAGGAGTGACAATGGGCTGGTTGCCGTGTTGATCACAGACGACGGAATGATCCCGTTGAAAAACGCGCTTTTCCTCACTGGCGTACCGGCGGCCAATCCCTTGGGCAACTGCTTCGCATGAGCCACCGGGATGTTAAGCCGGCAATGGCCGCCGATATTGGATTTGACCAAGATCTCGCGGATCTTCCCATCTTTCCATTCGATATCGATCACGAAGCCACCGCGGGCGACGAGTCCCGACACTTTGCCACTATGCCAGGCCGAAGGCAGGGCCGGCAGGATGGTGATGCCGTCTTCGTGTGATTGCAGCAGCATTTCAGCGATGCCAGCCGTTGCGCCGAAATTCCCATCGATCTGAAAGGGCGGATGCCCATCAAAAAGGTTTGGATAGGTCCCACCGCCGTTCATCCTGATACCATTGCCTTCTCCGACTGGATCGAGATAGGTCAGTGCCAATTGAATCAGCCGCAGGGCATGGTCGCCATCACGCAGCCGGGCCCACCAACTGATCTTCCAGGCCAGCGACCAGCCGGTGCCGTCATCTCCGCGGTGGAGTAGGGTCTGACGAGCAGCAGCGGCCAGCTCCGGCGTTTGTCGGATCGATATCTGCCTGCCAGGATACAAACCGAAGAGATGTGAGATGTGCCGGTGTGTATCCTTCGGATCGTCCCAGTCTCCGCTCCATTCCTGCAATTGGCCCAGGCGACCAATGCGGTAAGGCCAGAGATCTTTGAGGATGGCTTCCCACTCGGAACGCAGCTGCACATCGGTCTCCAGGATGCGGGCGCTTTCGATGCATTGCTGCAGGAGTTCGCGGGTGATGGCGATGTCCATCGTAGAAGCCTTGCTGACATCATAAGATTTCCCATCGATCGTGAATACGTTTTCCGGTGAACTGCCGGGATTGGTGACCCATTTGCCGGAGGCGTCGCGCTGCAGCCAGTGACGAAGGAAGGCAGCTGCCTGTTTCATCAAAGGATAGGCGCGTTCGCGCAGAAATTTCCGGTCGCCGGTGAAGAGAAAATGTTCATAAAGATGGGTGCTGAGCCAGGCGCCAGCCATCGGCCAGGCCGACCAACGCGGCGCGGCCCGCGGATCCCAGTCGTAGCCGCCGGCCGGAGATGACTTCGCCCAGACATCTGAATTGTGATGGGCGGTCCATCCTTCCGGAATGCCATAATTGATCTGTGCCGTCTGCCGGCCGTTGCGGGCCAGCCGGTCGATGTAATCGAAGAGCGCACCATGGGATTCAGACAGATTGGTGACCTCCGCCGGCCAATAATTCATTTCTGTGTTGATGTTCAGCGTATAGTTACTGCCCCAGGGAGGTTGCACCAGGTCGTTCCAGATCCCCTGCAAATTGAGGGCCTGGGAGCCGGGTCGGGAGCCGGCGATCATCAGATAACGACCATATTGGAAGTATAACGCCTGCAAACCGTAATCATCTCCGATGCCGTTCTGCCGGGCGAGACGACGGTCGGTGGAGAATTTCTCAAAACTGCTGTCGACCGGCAATTGAAGTTTCACCCGGTCGAACAACCGTCTGTGATCGTCTACATGAGATTTGAGCAGGGCCTGAAAGCCTTTGCGGACGGCGCGTTCCATGTCGGCTGCGGCATCTCGCCCGGGATCCACTCCGGCTGGGATGGTGCGATCATCAGCATAGGGGAAGGAGGTGGCCTGTGTCAGAAAGATGGTGACCGTATCTGCTCCGGTGACCAGGATGCGATCGGCTTCGGTGCGCAGCGTGCCACCCGTCTGGCGGACTTCCGCCAGGGTGCTGAAGCGCAGGCCGAGATGTTCGTCGTAGGCGACCTGACGGGGTTCGGAGACGCGGTGGGCGACATGACTGGGGGCACGACCGTCGAGCCGGAGTCTTCCAGCTGAGAGATTGCGCACGGTATGCTTCAAGCGGCTATGCATTCGCACGGCCAGACTAATATTTCGGCGACCGGAAGAAGTAAATCTGATCGCAATGACTTTGTCGGGATGACTGGCGAAGGATTCTCTGACGTGACGGATGGAACTAACGGTGTAGGCTACCCGATGAATGGCGGTTGAGATATCCAGCGATCTTTCGTAGGCGGATGTGGCGGTATCCGGATGATCCATGTCGATCAGCAGATCGGCCATGGGCAGATATCGGGCGGAATAGGGCCCCTGGAGGTTCTTCTTCCAGATGTTGGCGGCGCGTTCGTAATCGCCTTTGTCAACGGCAGCGCGTACTTGGGGCAGCGCGGCCGGTCCTTTGGGATTGTTGCCAGGATCTCCGTAACCAGACCAGAGGGTGCCGTCGTTCAGCGCGATGCGTTCATGTCCTACTCGCCCGAAGATCATGGCGCCGGCTCGGCCATTGCCCAGGGGCAGGGCTTCTTCCCAGACGCGGGCGGGGCGGGTGTACCATAGCCGATTGGACTGGGCCCGAAGATCAGTAGAAAGTATAGCCAGGAAAAGGATAATTACGTTACGAATTTTCATACGGCAGTTTTTGAAAAAGGTCATTCACCGCGCGCGCGCTGAGAAAATACAAAGTAAACAACGGTTCCTATGGATGTTCCATCAGATACCGGATGGCCACGGAGGCCGTCACGGCACCGAAGGTCGCGGGCATGTAGGAGATGGTTCCGTAGGCGGAGCGTTTGTAATTGCTGCCGTCTGTCAACATCAGGCTTTCTTTGATGGGTTCCTCCGGACTAAACACGACCTTTACTCCCTTTCGGATGCCCTGGCGGCGGAGGGTCTTTCGGACTTGTTGAGCGAAGGGACAGTTATAGGTTTTGGAGATATCCACCACGGAGAGTTTGGTGGGATCGAGCTTAGCGCCGGCCCCCATGCTGCTGACCAACGGGATGCGCGCCTCGTAGGCCATCTTAATGAAGGTCAGTTTGGGCGTGAGGCTATCGATGGCATCGATGAGGAAGTCGGGGCGACGGGTCAGTTGTTCGCGCACCATGTCCGGATTGACAAAAGACTGCACGACGTTGAGTTTCAGCTCCGGATTGATGGCCTGCAGGCGTGCCGCCATGATTTGAACTTTGGGTTCGCCGTGGTTGGTGGACAGGGCCGGCAGTTGACGGTTGCGATTGGTTGGATCCACGACATCTCCGTCGATGATCGTCATCTCTCCCACCCCGCTGCGGGCGATGAATTCGGCGGCGAAGGAACCAACGCCTCCCATGCCAACGACCATGACGTGCTTGCGGGTTATGGCGCGGAGGGCCTCTTCTCCAATCAACAACGAAGTGCGCGAAAGCCAGGAAATATCATTCATATCTATTCAGTGACAGGTCCGAAGAAGTACTTGACATTAAGATTGATCCGCTCGGCGATGCTTTCGATATCCGTCCCCCGAATCCTGGCTGCAGCAGCATAGATGTCGGCGATCGGAATCTCTGCATCATCCGTTTCCAAAAATACGCGGTCTGCCGGCAGTTTCCTGAAAACTTCCGCTACGGGCTGTTTTTGTAAGTGCCGGCCGAAGGACAGCAGATAACCTTCATCGATGATCCTTTCCGCAAGAATATTGGAACGATTGAACCCATGAAAGATAACGGGTACGGATACCTGAAGTTTTTTCAGGATGGATAAAACTTCATCGAAGGCCCGTACAGCGTGGATGATCAGGGGTTTTGCTACCGACTTCGCCAGTTCGATCTGAAGAGTGAACACGTTGCGCTGAACATCCAGGGGCGTGTCGCAGCGCGTATCGAGTCCGCATTCGCCGATGGCCAAGACGTTGCGGGCGGCTGCAGCTTGCATCAGACTGGCCGGAATCGCCTCCGCCTGATCTGCCTGCAGATACCAGGGATGTAGTCCAACGGAATACCAACCTTCCGCAGGGATCCTGTCAAAGTCGGTGAGGATGTTGCGTATGGCGATGGTCCCTAGTTCGGAGACGGCCTTATGTGTATGGATGTCGATGAATGTCACCGGATGCAAGTTCGCATTCCTTTGGCAAAGCAGGGATCCATCAGGTCCCGGATATCCATCGCTGATAATCTTCTTCCGTATCGATGTCCAGTGCCCCCTCGTCGAAGGGCAGGACGGCGACCTGCGGGCCCAGGTCCTGCAGCAGCTGGCGGGCGCCGCGGTCGCCGGACAGCTTCAACAGTGCTGGAAACAGCGACACATGGAAGATCGCCGGGGTGCCGAGTCGTCCGGCGTAAGACGCAGCGGCGGCGGGCAAGCTCGTCGTACGCTGGAGATCGATCAGCTGTTGAATCGTACGGGTATCGAGTCCGGGCTGGTCGCACACAATGATGATCACGCCGTCGGTCTCCGGAAATCGGTTAGTCGTGACCGTTAGTCCGCATCTGACGGAGGAGGCCATTCCTTCTGACCATTCTGAATTTTGTATGATGGTAAGTCGCGGATCAGTCAGGCCTGGCAGGCACCTTTCGGCATGGGCGCCCAGGACGACGATCATCGGGGCATCATCAATGCCCAGGGCGGCGTTTACAGTTTTCGTGAGGAGTGTTTCTCCGTCACGTTCCAGCAGTTGTTTGGGGCGGCCGAGCCGTCTGCTCTGGCCGGCGGCCAGGAGGATGATGGCGGGATGGGTGATGTGCGCGCGCGCTGTCATAACATATCTGTTGCGATGACAACTAAGGTCCAACAAGGATTGGCTGGAAAAGAATGTCCCATGTAAAGCAAGTTACGAAAACAGAAGGTTAGCACGAATCACCGGACGTATGAGATGATGGAATGGGATTCGAGAAATCAGCTCTTGTATTCTTCGTTCATAAAATCAGCCCGATGAATAATGGATATTCCTTAAGTTTATTCAAATTTCGGGTGTTCATCGGCTAAACTGATGATCCGAACAGCCATTTGGAAGAACGCACATCATACCTGCTCGAGCGCATTGCCCGGTCATCTGACGAGGCCGCCTACCGGGAGTTGTATTACACCTACTATCCCGCACTTTTTAGATTTGCCAACACCCTACTGCATGAGGAACAGTTGGCTGAAGAAGTGGTATCCGATGTTTTCATCAATTTATGGAAGGGACGCGAATCGCTCAACAGTATCCGGAATTTGCGCGTGTATATGTTCGTGGCTGTCAAGAACCTTTGTCATCGAACCCTTTCACGGATGGGGAGGATGTCTGACTTACTGGAGGAGGAAGTTACGATGATCGAAACCGGCAGGATGGACATGCCGGATGAGCGGATGATATCGAAGGAATTAGGGCAGGCTTTTGATCGCGCGGTAGCCTCGCTTCCGGAGCGGTGTCGGCTCATCTTCCGACTGGTTCGGGAGGAGGGGTTGCGCTATCGGGAAATCTCCATCATCCTGAACATCTCACAGAAGACCATCGAAGCACAGATGACGATTGCCACGAAGCGCATCCTGCAGGCGATGGGGGATTTGACGCATCAACCATCTCGAACGCACCGATTTTCTTCGAAAAAAGACAAAAATGATTAGGGGATGACCGAGGATTCCGGATCCTTAAGGGTAAGTAACGCCCTGCATGGAACCATCCCTTTTTTACGAACTGCTGGCCAAGAAGCTCTCTGGAGAAGCAACCGGAGCGGAATTGCAGGCCCTGGATGCCCATCTGAATGCCTATCCTGAAGCTCGTGAGCGTGCTGAGGCCTTTGCCAGACTTTATCAACAGCATCCGCGCATGGGCCACCATGACATGCCCGCTTTGGATGCAGCTTGGTCCAGGCACCAGTTGCGACTGAAAGCGGCTGAACAGGAATCCACAGAGCCAAAGGCGGAAACGGAAGCAGCCAGGCCTCGTCTACGCTATTTTCGGCGACCTTGGATCGCAGCAGCCATCATTTTCAGCGTGCTGTTTACCGGGTCCATCACCTTCATCCTGTATCCGGTAGCATCAAATCCAGTCTCAAGGGATGAATGGCTGAGTTTTGAAACCGGCAACCGACGCATCCGTCTGACACTAAAGGATGGGACATCCGTTTGGCTGAACAGATACAGCAAGATTGTTTACAACCGTGATTTTGGCAGATCCAAACGTGATCTCACGCTGACAGGGGAGGCTTTTTTTGATGTAAAGCACAACCCTGGTGTCCCGATGGTGGTGCATGCCCGCACGATTGATATCACCGTGAAAGGCACGGCTTTCAATGTAATGGCCTATCCAACAGACCGCACGGTGGAAACCTCTTTAATCCGCGGCTCCGTGCAGTTATCCACGCAGTCTGACCGTCCAATGACGATCCTGCTGAAACCGAATGAGAAGATCAGTATCCCCGTTGCAGAAGATCCGGTAAAGGATTCCGCCACAGCGGTTGCCGCAAGACCGGGAACGATCGATAACAAGGAAATCCTCTACTCCATCCATCATCTTCACGAGGAGCAGCAATCAAAACTCATCCCGGAAATTGCCTGGATCGAGGATAAGCTGGTTTTCCAGCGCGAAACCTTTGAAGAAGTGGCCCTGAAACTGGAAAGGTTTTACGGACTGCCGGTGGAAATTACCGATCCGACGCTGGCAGGCAAGCGTTTCACGGGAAGTTTCCACCGCGAATCGCTCGAAGAGGCATTGAATGCCCTGCAAATCATCTGCGCCTTCGAATTCCGGATCACATCTCAAGGCGTCCTGATCAGTCCCGACACTGTCCGAACGCAACAACTGCCATCACCATAAAACAACCCTTCCATCGCATGAGAATCAAGAACCGAAAGGCGAGGCAAACTGCATGTCGTCCTTTCAGAAAACTGCTAATGACCATGAGACTGACGTTTATGCTCATCCTGTTCAGTTGCATCCAGGCAACAGCCAACGGTTACTCTCAGGAGACCGTCACGCTGAAACTTCGAAACGCTTCGCTGCCGGATGCCCTGGCACGCATTCAGAAGACCAGTTCGTACCGCTTTCTTTATCAGGACGACATCATTCCGGGTAACCTTCGGGTGAATGCGGATTTTTCAAATTCCCGGATTGAAGAGGTGATGCGCGACATCCTGAACAACACCGCACTGAAATATCGGATGATGAATGACAACCTGATCGTCATCCGCCGGGAGATGGAGGAATCCAGGGCAGAGATCATTCGCGGAGTGATCAGTGATGAAAAGGGAGTCCCCGTTGGATCGGTATCGGTGACCGTTAAATCCAGCGGGAAGGGCACTTCCTCCGATGCCGGGGGACGTTTCTCGATCGCGGCAGAAGAAGGTGATGTGCTGCTGTTTTCTGCCGTGGGCTACGAACCACAGGAAATCGCCATCGCTAAAAACCGGGAACTGAACATCCGGCTCGTCGCCTCGACCCAGCAACTGGCGGATGTGGTGGTTACCGCCCTCGGTGTCAAGCGCTCCAATCGCTCCGTAGGGTATTCGATCGCGGAACTGAAGGGCAGCGAACTGGCGGCCGGACGCGAGGCGAACCTCGCCAACGAACTGAGTGGCAAGGTCGCCGGTGTGATGGTAAGCCGCGCTGCTTCCGGAGCCGGCGGCTCCTCCAAGGTGGTCATCCGCGGGCTCAACTCCCTGCAGGGTAACAGTCAGCCCCTTTACGTGGTGGACGGCGTTCCTCTGAACAACGGGAACCTCGACCCCGCCGGTCGCTGGGGTGGGACTGACTATGGAGATGGCATCTCCAACATCGACCCGAACGACGTGGAGTCGATATCTGTCCTCAAGGGGCCCAACGCTGCCTCGCTCTATGGCCAGCTGGGCGCCAATGGCGTAGTCATCATCACCACCAAGACAGGTAAAAGCCGCAAAGGACTCGGCATCCGCCTCACTTCTGATTATTCGTCAGGCAATGCCCTGGTGATGCCCGACTTCCAGGATGAATACGGACAGGGGTTGAACGGAAAGTTCAGCCATTTCCGGAATGCTGCCGACGGAAGGGTCTACGGCTACGATGCCGCCATCGCCGCCGGCTACCAGGGTACGCCCAAGACCAGTGCGGGCCGCGACCGACTGCTGCGCGGTTCCTGGGGCCCGCTGATGACCGGTCAGAATTATGAAGACCAGTGGGGAGCCGTTGGCAAGTTCAACCCGCAACCCAACACCTTCGGCGAATTCTTCCAGCCGGAACGTCAGGCCAACAACAGCATCAACCTCGACGGTGGTAACGAAAAGGTGAACTACTATTTCTCCTACTCGAACTTCATGTCCAAGGGCTATGTGCCGACCAATGAACTCGGCCGGAACTCCTTCTCCGCCCGCACGGTGGCAAAGATCACCCCCAAACTGACGGTGGATGTGAAACTGAACTATGTGGCACAGAACGGCACCAACAGACCAACCCTTTCGGACGCCTCCGACAACCCGGCATATCTGTTCATCAGCCAGCCGCGGAGCATCCCGATGTCGTCTTTCGCCAACTACGCCTGGACACAGCCGGACATCAACGGACAGCTGGGTTACAGTTCCGCCCGGACGATCATCGGCGTCGAAAAGACCTACGCCACGAACAGTTCGACAGCAAACCCTTTCTGGACCGTCAACAGGACCGGAAACACCGATCGTCGCGACCGGATGCTCGCCATGCTGAACTTAGACTACGAGATCCTGCCATGGCTGAAGGCCTCGGTGCGTGCAGGCTCCGATTTCTACACCGAACAACGGCTGCGCTGGCGCCACAAGATGACCTATGCTTCTCCGAATCTGAACGGCGACATGAGTGAGTCGGTGATCCGGGTGAAGGATGACTATGCAGACGGACTGCTTACGGGTAATTTCGATCTGACCAAAGACATCAAGTTGTCGCTGAACGCCGGTGCGAACTATCAGAAAAAATACATGCGGATCGTGGGCACCAGCGGCAGTGAGTTTGTCGTCCCAGAACTGATCGCGATCAACAACACCCTCACGCAGCTGCCCATCTTCGGACTCTCGGAATCCGAGATCCAGTCGGTGTACGGCTTCGGACAGGTGTCATATAAGAATTTTCTATACATCGACTTTTCAGGCCGGAATGACTGGTCATCGACCCTTTCACCCGAAAACAATTCATTCTTCTATCCTTCGGTCAGCGGAAGTTTCATTCTCTCCGATGCCTTCGATATCAGCGGGAATTTGCTGAATTTCCTGAAAATCAGGACCTCCGTAGCCCAGGCGGGCAGTTCAGGATCGCCATATCAGACGAAGGGTACGTTCAGTCTGGCTTCGACCACCATCAATGGCCAGGCTCAGGGTGGCTTCACAAATGTGATCGTGAGTCCGGATCTGAAGAACGAGCTGACTACTTCATACGAAGCAGGCATTGATGCCCGTTTCCTCGACAACCGCCTCAGCCTGAACCTGACGCTTTATCGCGCTTCCACCCGCAATCAGATCCTGGACGTGCCCCTGCCGGCGTCGACGACCTTCAACATCAAGCGGTTGAACGCCGGTAACATCGAGAACAAGGGCATCGAGATCTCGTTATCGGGTACACCGATCCAGACCAAGGGTGGTTTCCGGTGGGATGTGACATTCAATTATGCGGCCAACCGCAGCAAGGTGCTGGAATTGTACCCCGGCATTTCCACTTTCCGGCTGGGTGACGATCGTAACATCGCAGTCATCGCTGAAGTGGGTCGTTCTTTCGGCACCCTGCTCGGCACGAGTTTCGACTGGATGTTCGATGCTGATGGCAACCGGATGATCGATGCAGCTACCGGTCTGCCGGTCAGAACGGCCACGCCGGTGACTGTTCCCCTGGGCTCTGTGATGCCTGACTGGATCGGGGGCCTCTCCAACAATTTCCGCTACAAGAACATCGGACTCTCCTTCCTGCTGGATATCCGCCAGGGCGGAATGATCTTCTCGAACACCCTCCGTGAGGGACTTACTTATGGAACGATCAAGAAAACGCTGGAAGGGCGTGACGGATCGTATGTGGCTGAAGGCGTGGCCGCCAGTAAGGATGCCAGCGGCAAATGGGTAAGCACGGGCGCCAAGAACACCAAGACCGTTTCTGCCCAGAACTACTGGAATACCGTGGCCACTGACAAGGACAACCTGGTTTCCCGGGAAATGATCAACGACGCGAGCTATGTCAGCGTCCGGGAAGTGAATCTGAGTTACCAGCTGCCGGCGGGACTTATCAAGGGCTCGTTCATCCGCAAGGCCTCCCTCGGACTCTACGGACGGAACCTGTTCTATCTGGAGCGCCACACTGATGGTTATGCCCCTGAAGCTGCCTCGTTCAACATCAACAATTCTTCGCTGGGATTGGAATCCACTTCCCTGCCCATGATGCGGAACATCGGTGTAAGGGCCAACCTCGAATTCTAATCCACTCAAGTACAGTCACATGAAAGCAACGACATATATCAAGACAGCGGCACTGATCCTGCTGGCAGGCACATCCTGCACCAAAAATTTTGAGATACTGAACACGCCCCCGACTTCCTCCGTGCTGATGGATGCGGGGATCGTACTCACCAAGGCCCAGAAGGACGCGAATTTCCAACAGGGCGGTGAGGGTGTAAACATCCAGTTCGGCTCCTGGGCTCAGCATTGGGCTTCCGGTAATGTGGGCGTCGCCAAAACCTCCCGTTACATCCAGCAACCAGATGACGGCACCTGGTCATCGCATTATGCCATCATCCGCAATCTGGCGCAGATACGCAACAAGCTGTTGGCCGGAAAAGAGGCTTCGCCCGAAGGCAGGAGTAAGCTCGCCATCGCCCGGATCATGGAAGTGGCCGTCTGGGAACGTCTGACAGCACTTTATGGCGACATTCCGTATTCGGAATCGGGGCTGGCAGAAGACAAGGTCAATCCAACCCCAAAGTATGATGACCAGAAGGAGATCTACAAGGATCTGATCACACAGCTCAATAAGGCGATCAGTCAGATCACCAATGGAGATCAGACTTATGGAAACGCGGATATGTACTACAAAGGCGATCTCAACCTTTGGCGCAAGTATGGCAATGCGCTGAAACTCCAGATCGGCATGCGCATCCGGAAGGCCGACCCCGCGCTGGCGCAGCAGGTTGTAACTGAGGCGATGGGCGCTGCCCTGATCGCGTCGAACACCGAAACTGCCGCAGTACAGACGGTGACCACCCTTCCGGCCAACTATCACCCGGTGATGGCCCAGTATGCATCGGGCAGTCCGGACCTGCAGTATGTCGCCAAAGCGCTGGTAGACCGGCTGGTCGCCACCAAGGACCCGAGGCTGACACTGATCGCCTCTCCGACCGCAAACTCTCAAAAGACGGTACCGCAAGTGCTGGTCTACCGCGGCATTGATGTTGCGCTGACGGATGCGGATCTGGCTGCTGTAGTGCGTGCGGATTATTCCCTGGCATCCACCAGGACCTGGTTCAACAGAACCATCGCCACGCCGATCCCTGTCTATGTAATGACCTATGCAGATGTTTGCTTTCTGAGGGCAGAAGCAGCCCTGGAAGGATGGGGTGCTACACCCGCTCAGGCAGCCACGTTCTATCAGGAAGGTGTAAAGGCCGCCATGGCGATGAACCCGTATTTCATTACCACCATCCCGGCAGATTTCACTGAGCAGACCCTGCCTTCCGGCACGAAGGACGAGCAACTGAACAAGATCATGACCCAGCGCTGGATCTCGATGTTCTCCCGCTCATATGATGCCTATCTTGAATGGAGGCGGACGGGCTATCCCGCGCTGACGCCGGGCAAGAACATTGGCTCAACGAATGGCACCATCCCGCGCAGGACCGCTTATCCTTCGGATGAACCGATCCTTAATGGGGCAAACTATAATGCGGCCAAAGCGAAGCTCACTAACGGTGATGCCTATACGTCGAGGATCTGGATTGATAAATAGATCGAAAAGGTAAATCCTATGATAACAGAAAGCCCCGTCATTGACGGGGCTTTCCTTTTTGGATATCAATTCATACGACTTACCCGTCTGGGTCCATATAAATACATGTAAGTATTATATTGCCAGATACAATATGCAAGAGCAGGCCTATAGAAAGAGTAAAGACATAATTAAATCAGGATATTATACTCTCCTGCCTTGTATTATATTCAGCAATATCACGATAACGGCAATGACGAGCAAAATATGTATGACCGAACCCAGGCTATATGCAAAAAAACCAATGGCCCATCCTATAAGTAGAATAATAGCAATGATGTAGAGGATGTTTCTCATGGCTAGTTATTTAAATGTT
>CAJBZC010000531.1 GCA_903959965.1 uncultured bacterium | reverse complement strand
GATGAAGGATCCAATCCGAGTACTTCGCACAGATGCCAACTGATTGCCTCACCTTCGCGGTCCTCATCAGTCGCCAGCCAGACCTCATCGGACTTCCTGGCGATTTGCTTCAACTCCCGCACAACTTTTTCCTTGTCATCCGGGACAACATACCTGGGCTTGTATCCCTTCTTGATGTCTATGCCCATGTCATCCTTCTCCAGATCCCGGATGTGTCCAAAGCAACTTTTTACTTGGAAATCATCCCCGAGTATCTTTTCAATGGTCTTTGCCTTTGCAGGAGACTCAACGATCAAGAGATTTTTTGCCATAAGTGATGAACTGAATATTATTTTTCCTCACAAACCCTGTTTCCTCTCGACAAAGCTGTCGTTTCGCCCTCCACCATGATGAGGCTGAGGCCTTGAGGTGTGCAATAATAAGATAATGTCGGTACTCCGAGAAATCCCATGAGACTTATCATATCCGGTAATGGCCAGATCGAAGGTAGTAAGCACTTGAAAACATGAGCCGTGTTTTCAACGTTGGGGGTATGTTTTTTCACGGTTCGGAGCATGATCACACAATGCCGGCATCAATTGAAGGGTTAGGTTCCCTCATCTCCATCCTCTTGTACTTCTTCTAAAAGAAAATCCATGATCGACTGTCGAACCTTGTTGTCTCGGTAGATCCTCCGGTGCCCAAGCCCCTGCGTAATGATAAAATGTACGTGTTCCGGATTCAGATCCATCAGTGGTTTGACGTCTGCCAGCGGCGTGAGATCGTCATCTTCGTCATGAATCCATAGGAATCGATGGGAGCTCAACGTTGGGACAATTCGATTCAACGAAAAATAGGCAGGATCGCGACCTGACAGTTTCCTGATGTGTTGATCGAAAGCCTCTCTGATCGCCTTGCCAAGTTGCAGGAACCGGAAAAAACTGTCGATCGCTGTGGTTGTTTCGGTTGCGGGTGCTATTAGGATGGCATCTGAAGCAGGCAGATCGCTGTTGTCCTCCAGATACATGCCAAGTGCCAGACCCCCAAAGGAATGCCCAAGATATGCTTGAAAAGGGCCAAATCTTTCGGCAACTGAACTGATGGCAGATACATAATCGGGCAATGAAAGTTTTGTGCCATCGCTGGCTCCATGCGCCGGTGCATCCATTGCCACTACCTCAAACCCGAGGCGTGTCAATGGTTTGACATATGCATCGAAATTGTAGGCCCTCGACTCAAATCCATGCAGGATGAGGATCTTTTTCAACGCTGGTTGGTTCCATCTATATACATTCAGATTTCCGCTAGTGGCCTTGAGGATAAGCCTTTCGGATTGATTGAAAACAGGTGGTGCCGGTTTTCTGCTCTTTCTGAAAGGTGTGGAAAAAATTCCATAGGCAGAGATTGCTGCCCTTGCAGGGGAGAAAACGGAGATGATGTTCAGGCGTGCGCGCAAATAATTGATGACCAGTTTCTGTGCGATGTTCATGTTGAGGGCAATTTAGCAGGAATTCCTTTCTTTGTTACTGATTTATTGTTATCAATGTCTGCAGAAGGATGATTGCGAAACCGCTATGCGTTCGTCAT
>CAJBZC010000530.1 GCA_903959965.1 uncultured bacterium | reverse complement strand
GCATCCGCGGCACCGAAGCGATCGAGCATCATTACAAGACCATCTGCGAATTGGTCGATGGTGAGGTAAGCGCAGAAGTGCTATCCACCGATTTCGAAGGCATGGTCGCAGAAGGTAAGCGCCTGGCCTCCCTGCATTCGAACATCGTCGTGAAAGTGCCGATGATCAAGGACGGCATTAAGGCGATCAAGTGGTTTTCATCCAACGGCATCCGCACCAACTGTACGCTTATTTTCTCCGCCGGACAGGCCATCCTGGCCGCAAAGGCCGGCGCCAGCTATGTATCTCCGTTCATCGGTCGGATCGACGATAGCAACTGGGATGGCATGGAACTGATCTCTCAATTGTCGCATATCTATACGATCCAGAACTTCCGGACAGAGATCCTCGCGGCCTCTATCCGTTCAGCCCTGCATATCGTAAAGGCAGCAGAAGCCGGCGCGGATATCTGCACCTGTCCGCTTGATTCGATCCTCGGACTGCTCAAGCATCCGCTGACCGATATCGGACTGGCCAAGTTCCTGGAAGATGCCAAGAAAATGTAATCCATTCTGATATCAATAAAAAAGGCGCAGATCAAATATCTGCGCCTTTTTTATTGACCGGTAACGGATCATTTTCCGAATCCGGCACCCTTGGTCTTCTTCGTCCAGTCATCCGTCCGGAACGGATTGACAGGCAGTCCGGCCGAATTGAACAGGTTCAGATCATTCGGATCATCAGCCCATCCATACCGAATAGCTACTGGATCCTTCACCTTGTCGCAGGTGACAATGATCTTGTCTTTCCGCAGTTCCGCCTTGGCGTAATGGAATTTCTGGTCGGCGCCGGCCATCTCGAAACCGTAAATGTATCCATAACGGTTTCTGACGGATAAGCCCTTGTAGACGTTCTTGAAACTGATGATCGCACGACGCTTGTCGATGGTCATTGTGTCGAACATAGGGCTTTCGTGCGGAATGTCCATTCCGTAGGTCTTTGCCAGGGCCTGGAGGGCCAGACGTTTACCCACATCTTGCTTGTTGCGGGGATGGATATCCGTGGAATTGCCGATGTCTATGATCACGGCCATGCCGGTATTCGGGAGCTTGAGTGTGTTGGTCTGTGCTTCCCGCAACTCGCCCCAGGTGCTGCCTCCGTTCTGACTGTTACCCTTCGCCGCCTGGAAATGGGTCAGTTGGACAAAGTAAAAAGGGAAATCCTCCTGCCAGCGCTTCCGCCAGTCCTGGATCATCATCGGGAAACTAAGATTGTATTGATCAGCGCGTGCGGCATTGCTCTCACCCTGATACCAGAGCGCGCCACGCATGCCAAGTCCGACCAGGGGATGGATCATGCCGTTATAGAGCAGCGCGCCATAAGTGTTTGGGTTCTTCATGACCGTGTCCACCGTCGGATATTTCGCCTTCAGGGCTTCGAACTCGGGATGCCCGAACAGCACTTCACCACTAATCCAGGTCTCGACATGTGTACCGCCCCAGGAAGAGTTCACCAATCCGACCGGAACGCCCAGTTTTTCCTGGATCTCACGGGCATAGAAATATCCCACGGCCGTGAACTGGGCTACGGTCTCCGGACTGCATATCTGCCATGCTGCGGGTTGAATGTCTGACCGCGGTTGCAGGGCCGGATTCTTCGGAACCTTGATGTGCCGGATCTGCGGATGGTTCGCCTGCGCGATCTCACGTTTGGCGCTGTCGGAGTTGTTGACGACCCATTCCATGTTGGATTGTCCCGAACAAAGCCATACTTCGCCGATCAGGATGTCTGAGAAGGTGACCTTATCCTTTCCTTCAATGCTCATCTCGAAGGGCCCGCCGTGGTTCATGGCAGGGAGCGTCACCATCCATTCGCCTGTTTTGGAAGCTTTGGTTTTTGCCGAGGCGCCGTTGAACGCGATGGCAATTTTTTCTCCGGGAGATGAAGTACCCCAGATCTTAATGGGCTTTTGTCGTTGAAGTACCATGTGGTCGCCGAAGATGCCGGCGGGCTTGACCTGCGCGATGCCCGTATTCAGGGCCAGTGCACAGATCAGCGCAATGAATGTTTGTCTCATGTGTGGAGGCGGGGTTAAATTTTGCATAAGTTATCGAATCGGCCGGATTTATACAAATCCGCGATCCTGGTTCACCGATAGGCAGTTCGGAAACACCCGGATCAGATGATCCGATAGTTTCGGTAATTGGTATCAATACCGATCATGCGAAGCAGATCTTTTAAATGGTCTTTCATCCGCTTTTTAGAAAAGGAGGGATCTGCATCGAATTGCCAGTTGACCCGCTCGATGCGGGCCCGGATCACAGAAGGATGGGTGCCCGTGTAACGCGCTAGCTGGGTGATGTGCTTTTCGTAGGCAAAGGCATCGGCCTGGTAGATGTTCTGCTCCATCCACTGGTCGTCGTGGTAGTATTTATTGAAGGTTTCCAGCTTGCGTTGCATGGCCTCCGGCTCGCGCACCCATCCATAATGGTGGATCCAGGCATCGATCGCCTTGACGTTCATCTTTTCATTCGGATCTTTTCGGAATCCCTGGGCATCCCGGTAGGAATGGATGTCCGGGCGGTTCCGCACCACCCTGATCTCATGTCGGTACCATTTGTTGGATGCCCCGATGAAGTCATAGGAACCATAGAAATGCCGGTATTTGAACAGAAGACCGTCCACCCGATCATCCGGAAGATAACGTCCCATCGCAGCCCGGATCACCGGCAGATCGTCTTCATGGACGACCTCATCTCCCTGAATGTAGAAGGCCCAGTCGGCATCCTGTGAGATGGCGCGAAAGGCCTTGTCGGTCTCTTTAGCCAGCACAACGCCGCCTTCCCGGAGCGAGTCATCCCAAACCGTATCGATGATCCGGATCTTGCCCGGATCGATGGATTCGATCAGCGTGCGGGTGTCGTCGTCTGAATTTCCAACCGCAACAACACATTCATCACAGAGCGGCAGGATCGACCGGATGGCTTCGACAATCGGATAATCATATCTGATGGCATTCCTGATGAAGCTGAATCCGCTGACTTTCATGGTTCGATCGGCCTGTTTCTGTGCGCCTGCCCGAAGGTACACCAAGTTGCTGGCAACCGGTTCTGAGGATCCAATTCCGGTGCTGTTCCTTCCTTCATCCCGCTTTTTCGTAAATTTGCAATATGATTTTACCCATCGTGGCTTATGGCCATCCCGTGTTGCGGCAGGTGGCCGCCGATATCACCCCCGATTATCCCCAGCTCGACAAGCTCATCGAGGATATGTGGGAGACGATGTACGCATCCAGCGGCGTCGGCCTCGCGGCGCCACAGATCAACCGATCCATTCGACTTTTCGTGATCGACAGCAGCCAGATTTTCGAAAACCAGGATGAGGAGGATAAGGGACGCTACCCGGATGAGCCAGGCACGAAACAGGTCTTCATAAACGCCCGCGTCAAGAATCTGTCTGGTGATGCCTGGGCTTACAACGAAGGCTGCCTCAGTATCCCCCGGGTACGCGAAGACGTCCTGCGACACGAAACGGTGACGATAACTTATCTCGACGAGACCCTCAATCCCCGGGAAGAGACCGTCCGAGGG
>CAJBZC010000529.1 GCA_903959965.1 uncultured bacterium | reverse complement strand
TTATGGCAGTGGTGGCGGTGGCGGTGGTGCCTTTAATGGAACGGGCGGTGCCGGTTCCGGAGGGATCGTCATCCTCCGATATCCGGGAACAGCTCTGAACACAGTTGGAGGTTCTGTTACGACAGGTACCGGAACGGCCACCGGACATACGATCCATTCTTTCACTTCCACAGGAACTTTCAATTTATCAGGCGTGAATATGAATGCTCGTCTGCGCGCGACGCTGACGGGTAATATCATAGGATCCGGAAATCTTATTTATTCCGGTCCAGGTGTCTTGAGTATCACATCTTCCGCTCATACTTATTCGGGTACCACCAGTATCACCGCCGGTGAGTTGCGCGTGAACGGCTCATTGACAAATAGTACTGACGTGAGTGTATCCGCTGGTGCTACGCTCTCCGGAACCGGAACACTGCCGGCTACCACAGTAAATGGCACGCATGCACCAGGTACCAGTCCCGGCCTTCAGACTGTGAGCGGCAATCTTACCTATGCCGGCGGTTCGTCGATCAACATGGAGATCGCGAGCAACGCGATCGGTACGCGGGGCACGGACCATGATGCGATCAATGTGACGGGCAACCTGGATTTTTCGGGCGCCACCACGATGAACCTGCTGTTTAACGGGACAGGCAGCAATGTTGACTGGACAGATGCTTTCTGGCGCAACACCCGATCTGGCAGCAACGGTTGGAAGCTCTATGAAGTGACGGGAAGTGTAAGTGGATTGAGCAATGTCACGCTGACCCTCCCCACGGCGGCCCTGGACAAGAACGGCATCACACTCACATCGGCCCGCAACGGCAGTACGGTGGCCTTCGCGCTGGTACAATCGGGTAATGGCGTGTATCTGACCTACACCGTGACATCGAGTACGATCACCTGGACAGGTGCGACCAGCAGCAGCTGGAGTACGACCACCAATTGGAGCCCGAACGGAACACCGGCTACGGAGCAATCGGTGGTGATCGGCACCTCTTCCAACGCGCCCACCTTCACAGGCACAGCCACCTACCGCCAGCTGACGGTGAACAGCGGAGCGACACTTACACTGGCATCTTCTTCGACGATGAGTCTTTATGGAGACCTGACCAACAACGGTACGGTGTCGGGCGACGGCACGCTGGAGCTGAACGGTACGACGTCGCAGAGCATAACGGGCACGGGTACCCTCCAATATCTGAAGATCAACAACAGCAGCGGTGTGACGATCGCATCGGGATCGAACAAGCAATACATCACAGGCGTGCTGACGCCAACAAGCGGGGTGTTGACAACGAACGGCAACCTGGTATTCCGGTCGACGGCAACGGCTGACGGCACAGTAGGCACACCCGGTACCTGTCCGACAGAGCCGATCTCCGGGGATGTGACGGTTGAGAAATACCTCCCCGGCAAGCGGGCGTTCCGCCTGCTGACGCCCGGGGTGACGACAAGCACGACGATCCAGTCGAACTGGCAGGAGGGCGGGGTGATCAGCTCCACGACGGGCTATCCATTTACAACCGCAGGTGCCCAGAACCCTTCACCCGGCTATGGTACCCATATCACGGGCAGCGGCGGTTCATCGAACGGCTTCGATGCGACGGTCACGAGCAACCCGAGCCTGTTCACCTATGATGCCGCCTCCGCGGCCTGGCTAGCGGAAGGGAATACGAACAGTGCCGGCAATGTGCTGCGCAGTGGAGAGGGCTACCGCATTCTGGTGCGTGGCAGTCGCGCAGCGGACCTGAACAACAACGCGGCGACGGCGGATGCGACGACGCTTCGGACGACGGGAACGCTGGAAGTGTGTGCGACACGGACGTTCACGACGAGTTCGACGGTGCCGCTGAGCGGGACATCAGCAGGCTTCTCGCTGGTGGGCAACCCATACTGGTCGGTGTTGGACTGGCATGCAGTGACGAAGTCGAACCTGGAGCAGACGCTGTACTACTGGGATCCGACTTTAACGGGCACGGGTAACCGCGGCGCGTATGTGAGTTATAATACTACGACGGGGAGCAGCAATGTGGGCTCGTCAGTGAACAGATACATCCAGCCGGGTCAGGCCTTCTTTGTGCGGAACACGACGGGGGTCGACGGCAGTGCGACCTTGCCGAACCTGAGCATCACGAAGGATCACATCGTAACGGGCACGGGTAACCGCACGGCGATCTTCGGTCGGGCGCCGCGCCTGGATGTGGGCAGTGAGCGTGTGTCTATGTCGTTGGAGAAGATCTACGTATCGCTGCTGCCGAAGGGAAGAGCGGTGCAGGGAGTGGCGGACGGTGTGCTGATCGCCTATGGCCAGACGTTTGGCATGGAGCGTGGATCGGAAGACGCGGTGAAGCTGCCGAACCTGGATGAGAACCTGTCGGCGGATCATGGCGGCGTGCGTCATTCGATCCTGGGGTTACAGACATCTGATGACAGGACGGATACGATCCCGCTGGGTCTGTGGAACCTGACGGCGGGCGAGTACGCCTTGAAGTTCGATCTGCGGTCAGTGGATGCGGATCGCGAGATATGGGTATATGACCGGAGTACGCGTCGCAGTGAGCGGATAACGAAAGACGGCTATGAATACGGTCTGACGGTGTCTGCGGGTGCGTCTGTGAAGGACGGGCTGGTGCTGGTGGTACATGCGCGTGCGCCGCTGACGGTGTCGGGAACAGGAGCGGGTCTGGTGCTGTACCCGAACCCGCTGGTGTCGGATCGGCTGCAGTTGGCGGTGCCGTGGGGCGAGTCGCTGCGCACGGGCAGCGAGGCGGCGGTAGAGGTGCTAAGCATGCAGGGCTCGGTGGTGCAGCGAGGTCAGATCGTGCTGGACGGGCTGGGTCGCGGGGCGTTGGATCTGCCGGGTCTGTTGCCGGGGACTTACGTGGTGCGTGTCCGGACGACGGATGGCGGGGTGTTCACTTCAAAACTGATCAGACAATGAGGAATCAATCTATGAAAATCAATAGGGGCCTGGGTATGGTCTTGTTGTTGAGCGTGCTGCTGTCGGTATGTGAGATGCCGGCAGCGGCTGCACAGGAGTTGTTTCCTGCGGGGGTGGGGGCAGACTCGGACGGTCCGGGGTTCGACGACAATGTATCGGACGTTCCGGTGGATGGCGGGTTGACGTTGTTACTGGCGGCCGGTGCGGTGTTGGGGGCGAGGCGGGTGCGGGTGAAAAGAAGTAAGGCATGTTAACTATATTCACGCTGATCGTTGGTGATCGTATGGTAGATGCTGCATGAAAGACTATCGTTTACCGGATCGAATCGATCTCTTGCCAGGAAACAACATTGAGATCCGTGGTCTCCCTTGATGGATTATGTCCCTGATACAGTAAAATCCCGTGGGATGTGGGTTGATATTTCTTCCAGTACTGGAGTCCCCTCAACAAGCTTCGGTCGGGTTTAGCTGCAGATTTGATCTCAATGGCCAGTGGACCTGTATCTTTTTCAAGGATGAGATCGACTTCGTTTCCCATGTTTTCTCTGAAATAGTAAAGACCGCTGTTGTCACCAAGGTTGCACCTGTTCTTCTTGATCTCAGCAATGCACCAGTTTTCGAAAATGGCACCTGCCATCGGATGATTTTTTAATGCTGTCTTTGAAGAACTCCTCAACAGCGCGCAAAGGAGTCCGGTGTCATGGAAATATATCTTAGGACTTTTGACAACCCTCTTATTTAGATTGTTATACCACGGTTGCAGCTGAAAAAGGATGTAACTGTTTTCCAGGAGTCCCAGCCAGGATTGAATGGTTTTGGTATCCACTCCTACCTGTCTGGATAATTCATCCCGATTAAGTATTTGCCAGGCGAGGTTGGCGCTGAGGTAGACAAAACGGTTGAAGGCCGCCAGGTTTTGAATGTATCTGAGTTGCCTCACATCTCTTTGGATATAGGTTTGAATGTAACTGTCCAGCCATTTTTTCGGGTTTAATTGTTCCGCCCATATTTCAGGATATCCTCCCTTGATCATGTTTGTCATGAGGTCATCCACCGGTTGTTGAGCTTCTTTCAGTTCCTGTGAACAGGGTTTTACTGATTGTTGTTTTACCACTTTGGCGCGGCCCTGTGATGCATAGCGCTCTGAATTGCGTCAGAGAATATCGGGCTTCTTCCATGATGCTTCGTATGATCATGAATTCCATTTTTGTAGAAATATGCAAAAATGGAATCTTACTCCAATATTTCAGAATTATACAAAAATGGATCTTACCTGAAATAGAAACCTCTTAAAATTGGTGGATCGTTTTCTTTCGTTCAGTAATTATGAATCCAAACGTAACCAGCCCCATCATACTTTCTCAGGGCTTGACATAATTTATC
>CAJBZC010000528.1 GCA_903959965.1 uncultured bacterium | reverse complement strand
TCCTCTTGGATGCCCTGTTCATGGCCATCATTTTCTGCCTCTTGATGGTTTCCACGGCCGTTCTGCTCGGCGCCATAGCCGGCTCAAGCGGAATGAGCTACTGGGGTATAAATTCTTCGTTCCGTCTCATCATGTGCGGCTGCTTGTTATTTGGTTCGCCACTCTACTACGGGATATTGGGAAATACCTCACAGAACGCGACCTGGGGGCAGCGCATCATGGGCTTCATGATGGTGGACGCCCGCACGGGCATGGCACCCTCTGACAGGCAGGTATGGGGCTGGGCTTTTTATCGCGGAATCATCACCACTTGCTGCTTCTGCGTCGGCCTGCTGTTCTTCATCCCGATCCTGAATGACCCACGGAAACAGTCCGCCTTCGACAGCTGGTCCGGCATCATGATGGTCAAGAAATAAGACCCGCCAGGCGGACCTCGACGAAACGAATCAGGGGTTCTGCCGGACAGACGAGGCGACGAAGAAGGGACTCAACACCCAACGGAGCAGGTACCAACCAGCGACCGGCAAGAGACTGATCGCGGCGCCGGCCAGGATTGACTTGCTCAGAGTCGCCGAGGGCTGGACCCATCGAGGCAGGTCCAGGATAAGTTCGGCCATCGCCTGATGTTGGAGAGACAGCCAATGGCGCGCCAACAGATAGGCGAAACTGAAGCTCACGACGGCGCAAAGCGGAGCGGTCAGGCAAGCCCGGCGCAAACGCTCGCTGAATCGGGAGGCCGAAGGAAATATCAGGAAGGCGACGACGATCGGCAGGGTGAGGATCGCCCAAGATGCTTCGAAGAAACGGATGTAACTCGCCCAAGAACGCGGCGCGAAGTCGTCTGGCTCCAAGATCAGCCTGCCGGGCGCCGTAGGGCGGGCAGGATCGTCGGCGGTCCAGATGACCTTCTGACCTGTCTTATGATACATTTCCTCCGTCAACCACACTTTCATCAGGCCCTCTGAGTCGAGCTTACCGGGGCCGTAGGAAACCTTAGGGTCCTTCGGCCGGAAATCATTAAGGAGACTGGATACGCTGACGGAGTGGTAAACGTAACTATTGTAGGTATCGACCTTGCAGCTGTAAGGAGGCCCCATGACGCGGCTGTCCGCCGCGTAGGGCGCATCCTGCGACAGGTTGTAGCATACGGTGGCTGCGGCGACGATCGATGCGATGAAGCCGATCCGGAGAAGGACCTCGAACGACTTGGACAGGAAACCGAACATCCCGGCGCTGAACAGAGCCCGGAACATGCGTCCGATTGCCCGGAAAATCCCGACGACACCCCGGAAGATGAAGATGATCAGCCGAACGAGGGGCATGCATCGAAATGTCCCAACGCCCTGGCACTGTAAAGAATTAAGAAAACGCAGGCACACGTACGCCGCTTAGCATTGACCATGACTATCTCCTCAAGGATAAATGCCCATGCATTATCACGTGAGCCAAAAAGGGGTGAACATCGGGAAGTACACCGAAACGGACATCCTTAAATGCCTCGCGGACGGCACGCTCACCCACGCCGACTATTACTGGGCGGTGGGCATGCCAGGATGGCTCCCCCTTTCCGCATTTCGTCCTGTCTCCAGAACATACAGCCCTAACCCGGTTGCGGCGCAGCAGCACTCGGCGCCCCATACGACAGGGGGCCAGGTTGGAGCGGCTCACGCAGGCAATGGATTCGCACCGCCTGCCGCTCCCTCCT
>CAJBZC010000527.1 GCA_903959965.1 uncultured bacterium | reverse complement strand
TGCCAAGGGCTATATCCGAATAGCCGCTGAAATCACAATAAATTTGAAAACTGAATGATACAGCACCAATGATCAATGTGGTGGCCGAGTGAGATTGATAGTTGAAGAATATCTCATCCACCATGCTGGCAAGACCGTCGGCTATGATTACTTTTTTAAACATTCCCCAAAGAATCAGCCCGCAACCCTCTGTTGCCTGATGCTTTGAAAAAATCCTCGGCTTGCAGACTTGTGGAAGAAGGTGTCCCGCTCTTTCAATAGGGCCTGCCACCAGTAATGGAAAAAAACTTACAAACACGGCATAGTCAACGAAATTTCTGACAGGTTTTTGTAGTCCTCTGTAGATATCGAATACATAGGACATCCCATGGAATGTATAGAATGAGATACCGATAGGCAAGGCTAAGTTTAGCAGTTTAGGTTCGAAATGAATGCCAACGGTATCAAATGCCTGTTGAAATTGAATCGCAAAAAAATCGTAGTACTTGAATAAACACAGTATTCCAAGATTGTTCAGAATACTGAGCCAAAGGAATAACTTAGATTTTCTCCTGTTATCAGATGCCACCAGAAATCCATATCCAAAATCAATAGCTGTGCTTGCAAGTAGTAAAAGCATGAATTTCCAACTCCACCACCCATAAAAAAAATAACTGGCCCCAAGAATCAACCCGTTTTGGATGGATACTTTCTTCTGAAAAACGAACCAGTAGAGAATGAAGACGACTGGAAGAAAAAGTAAAAATTCAAATGAATTGAAGAGCACTGAATTAGATTGAAGCGTTTATGGTTACAGCACTCAAAGCTCCCTTAATCTCGGGTATTTGCCATTTCTCTTACCAATATAAACATCCTTGTTCACTCCGTTCGAATTGATATGGTAAAATGCTGAAATAGCATATCTTAGGAGACGCTTAATGAACTTATTCCAGATCGGTTCGGATACATCACTGCAAAATTGACTTAAATGTGACAAATTTTGATCATTACTTGGTATCCCATCAAAATTACATACTGTATTTGTTTCGACATCATTGGTTGTTTTTTACATATGAGCTATATTGAAAACCTGCTATATGAAGGATTGTTTTCGCACTGTCTGTCTTTCGTTGTTCTTATTGATTGCAACGTTGTTCTCATTTGCACAGGACAGCGTTATTCAATTATATGATGGGGTGCCCTCCGGATCTGAGGGCTGGAATTGGTCGGAAGCAGAGAACCATCAAAACACATGGAAAACCCGTGTGGTCTATAATGTCACCAAGCCTACGCTTACGGTATTCAGCCCGGAGCCAGGTAAGTCCAATGGCACTTCGGTCGTTATTTGTCCTGGCGGTGCTTTCCGCGCCCTGTCAATTGACAGTGAAGGGTTTGATGTCGCGCGCTGGCTCGTAAAAAAAGGGGTAACCTGTTTTGTATTGAAGTATCGTCTAGTGCGGAGCATGACTACCGACCCTGTGGCTGAGATGGGAGCGAATTGGGGATCTAGGGAATTTCAGGCAGAAAGCAGGAAAGTGATCCCGTTGAGCATTGCCGATGGGCGTGCTGCCATCCGGTTTGTCCGTCAGCATGCCGACGAATGGAAACTGGATCCATCCAGGGTAGGCATCATGGGATTTTCTGCCGGCGGGACAGTAGCGGGAGCAACGGCTTTTGACTATACTCCGGAAGAAAGACCCGCGTTTGTTGCGCCTGTCTATCCCTTCTTCCCGGACGAAATGATCAGGAATCCCGATACGGATGCGCCACCTATGTTCCTGGCCGCCGCCAGCGATGACGGGCTGGATCTTGCTCCGCACAGTATTGCCCTTTACCGGGCCTGGCTGGATGCCAAAAAGAACGTGGAACTTCACATGTACGCTCGTGGAGGCCATGGTTTTGGCATGAAGACCCAGAAAATGCCCTCGGATCAGTGGATCGACCGTTTCGGCGAATGGCTGCGACAGCAAGGATGGCTAACAAAAAGTATGTATGATCCTGCCATGAAAATTTACGAGAAGAAGACCTTCACCTTGTCTGAAGGGAAAGTGTTGCCTTATCGAATCCTCTATCCCGAGGGTTACGAACGTTCCAAAAAGTATCCTGTCCTGCTTTTCCTGCATGGCGCCGGAGAACGGGGAACTGATAATGAAAAGCAACTCATCCATGGTGCAAAAATGTTCCTGAAACCGGAGAACCGCGCCGCCTTCCCGGCTATCATCATCTTACCGCAATGTCCGGAGAACAGCTATTGGGCGGTCATAGAAAGGGGGCAGGAACCCGGTAAATTCTCCTTCAACTACGCAGGTGCGCCCAACTGGCCCCTGGAAGCCGCACAGGAACTCCTGAAACAGGTGATCCGGGATGAATCGGTCGATCCGCAACGGGTCTACGTGACGGGCTTGTCGATGGGAGGTATGGGGACATTCGAACTGGTGTATCGAAATCCAACATTATTTGCGGCGGCCGTACCCATCTGTGGTGGTGGAAATACTGAACAGTACGATAATCGCGTCAGCGAAACGGCCTTCAGGGTGTTCCACGGCGACAAGGACGCGGTTGTGGATGTTAATCTGTCTCGCAACATGGTTGACAAGCTGAAGCAGCTGCAGGTGAAGCTCGTTGAATACAAGGAATATCCCGGAGTGAACCATAACAGTTGGGACAATGCCTTTGCGGAGCCGGATTTTCTCACATGGATGATGGCAAGGCAGCGTAAGATCCCAGCACGGAAGATCAAAAAAAAGTGAACTGCTGATCAGTTGGAAGGCCGGGCAATCCATTGATGGAGACCGATCTGCTCGCAAGCGTAGCCATGCTGGTGCAATAGGAGCAGCGTATCGAACACAGAATGTCCAAATCTTCGGCTGAGGATCTCGTCGCATTCCAGCAGGATGACGGGTTTTTGAACTCCTTTCAGTAATCGTTCAGCTCCGCAAAGACAGAGGTATTCTGCACCTTCCACGTCGAGCTTTATCACATCCACCTTTGCGATATTCATTTCCACCAATACTTCATCCAGCCTGCGACAGGGAATCGCAGCTGGTGATTTATCATCATCGGCCGGCTTCATGGATAGATAAGAATCTCCATATTCAAATTTGGCCTTTACCTCTTCGGGCACAGCTAACACGACCATTCCGTTTCTCTCCGACAAGGCCATAGGCAGTGCTGAGACATTATTGATCCTGTTCACAGACAGGTTTTTCAATAGCACTTCATAGGTGTTCGGTTCGGGTTCAAAAGACAGTATCCTTCCTTCCGGACCGACCAATTCCGATCCGAGCAGACTGTACAATCCTACATTGGCGCCGATATCCAGGATCACAGAACCGGGTCGGATCAGACCGACAAATACCTGAAGGATATCCGCTTCAAATGATTTTCCGATCGATACCAGATGCTGTTGTTCAAACAGCAGGCGAGTGATGTCTCCGTAATGCGTGAAGTAGAATCTCTTCCCCGGCAGCACCTGAAGGTGATGCGAACTCTTGTATCCAGTCTTCCATAGCACTCGCCTTAAGACGCTGTAGACGTCTGAAATGAATCTTATAAAGAATCGCAGGATCATATCAATTTGACAATTTATGCATGATAAGCATTCGTAGCAATTCTACAAGCATTAACTGCTGATACATCTAATTCAACCCTCCAAGAGTGGGGGTACGCTCCAAGAGCTGGCAACTCTCCAAGAGTGGGGGTACGCTCCAAGAGTTGGTAACTCTCCAAGGGTGGGGGTACGCTCCAAGAGTTGGCAACTCTCCAAGAGTGGGGGTACGCTCCAAGAGTTGGTATTTGTGAATAAAAAAAGACGGTTCGAAACCGTCTAGTGTGGTGTTTTTCTAATTCAACAATTACCGGACACATTCAATGTTAAGCATTTATTCTCTGACAGGATCATGATGTTCGTCACCTGTTTCCGGCATATTAAACAAAATGCATATATTGAATACTGTAATTGTTGATGCATTATGCAGATCGGGCAATACTTTATGTTATAGCCGAAGTCAGATAATCGACGGATCGATGATTTCCGTGGAGAGTAACAGACGGACCCTGTAGAAAACAAACGAAGGGGGATTATTGCAAAAGACTGGAATGACAATCTCACTCCACAAGATCCTGACGATAGTTCATTCTCCTAAATATGGCCGATTGAATCCACATGCGTATTTTCAAACAAAAATCCGCACATGAACCGCAGAAGATTCATCAGGGATGCATCCGTTCTGGCCTTGCTACTACATCAGGGACAGACTCTGTTGGCATCGGAAGGCCCCTCGCTGGCCCGCAGGAAACGCCTGCTGCGTTTCGCAATCGCTTCAGATACCCATTTCGGTCAGCCGAAAACGGCGTATCAGGAAATGCTGGACACGGGCATCCGCCATCTGAATGAGATGCATTCGAAGGATCCCTTCGACTTCGGCGTCATCAATGGCGATATCGTGCATGATGATATTTCCTTCTTTCCTCAGGCAAGGAAGACCCTGGACCAGCTGTCCTTCAAATACTATGTGACGCAGGGCAACCACGACATGGCCACCCCGGAACAGTGGAAGCAGGCTTGGGATTCTCCGGTCAATTTTGATGTGGTGAAGGATCGAACCGCCCTCATTTTCGCCACGACTTCGGATCACACTGGGAAATACCTTCCGCCGGACATGGACTGGCTCACCGCCAAGTTCCGGGAACACCGGAAGGCTGATCATATCCTCCTGTTCATCCACATTCCGCAGATGAAATGGACGAAGCACGCCATCGAATCGACGCCATTCCAGGAACTGGTCAAGGCACAGAAAAACCTCAGGGCGGTCTTCCATGGTCATGAACATGATCAGGATGGCATCAAGTGGCATGCTGGTGTTCCCTTTCTGTTCGACAGCCACATGGGTGGCAACTGGGGGACGAATTATCGGGGATATCGCATCGTCGAACTTTACAAGGGCGGATTGATCAAGACCTGGATCATGAATCCGGATACGGCCCTGTTTGAGACGGAACTCAAGCCTGGCATGGCGGAACCCATGCCGGTTTGAAGGGATTGAAACTATTCGATCGAACAATCGACCCGATCTATTGTCTGACGATCATTCTCAACCAAATCATTTGATGATGAAGCGCATCCTTGTCACGTCCATTCTGCTGTTCTTTGCATCCGCCTGGACCGGATGGAACTGGAAACATCTGCAGCAACCCGCCATCAAAAGGGCGGAAGCCATCGAATGCCTGCAAATGGAAACCCTGGATACTTATCAGCGGGAAGCTTCCACTTCCGGTTTTGCTGCCATGCACCCGGCACCTCGCAGGGCTGAAGCCGTGGATCGGCTTGGAAAGATGATCCGCTTCCCGGTGGCTGACGGTCCGGAAGCAAATGCCTATTTCATTCCTGCGAAAGGGAAATCTGACCGCTGGTTGATCGTCATCCAGGAATGGTGGGGATTGAACGACAACATCCGTGACGTAGCGGATAAGTATTACAGCGATCTGGCTGACATGAATGTCATCGCCGTGGACATGTATGACGGTCGCGTCGCCGCTACGCCCGACAGTGCGATGAAGATCATGCGTTCCGCAGATATGGCTCGTATGACTTCCATCATTCGCGGCGCCATCGCTTATGCAGGCGAAAAGGCATCCATCTACAGCGTGGGTTGGTGTTTCGGCGGGATGTGGAGCCTGCAGACGGCGATCATCGCCGGACCCAAAGCCAAGGGGACGGTCATGTTTTATGGTCGTCCGGAGTCGGATATGGAAAAGCTCAAGTCCGTTAAGGCTGATGTCATCGGATTTTTTGGAAACCTGGATAAGTCTCCTGCTCCGGCCATGGTCGATGCTTTTGAACAAAACATGGCGGCAGCCGGCAAAAAGTTGACGGTGCACCGATATGATGCGGGGCATGGCTTTGCCAATCCCAGCAATCCTGCCTTCAACAAATCAGCGACGGAGGATTCCTATGCCAAGGCCATTGCATTTTTTAAGGCGCATTGATATCCACTCGCACTGCGGTTCGTTTATTCGCTTCATTCATGACGATATGAAAAGAAGACAATTCCTGGGACTAACGGTCATGAGTACTGCATCTGCGGCAGTTGGCCATGCCCGTGAATCTGCTTTGCAACATAATATGTTAGACGCAGGGGATGCTCCCCTGTTGAAAGCGGATCTCGTCATAGCTGGAGCAGGATTGGGAGGGTTAGCAGCAGCTCTGTCAGCCTTACGCAACGGGATGTCGGTGATCCTAACGGAGGAGACTGACTGGATCGGGGGTCAACTGACATCTCAGGGTGTCCCGCCAGATGAACATCCTTGGATTGAAACCCACGGTGCGCCAGCTTCCTACCGAAAACTGAGAGAAGGCATCCGGGATTACTATCGTCATCACTATCCACTGACACCTGAAGCGGCAGCCCGGCCACATCTGAATCCGGGAGACGGTGCTGTCTCCCGGCTGTGCCATGAACCGCGGGTGGCGCTTGCGGTAATGATGTCCATGCTGGCTCCATGGATCAGCAACGGAAAACTACGCTTACTAACGGAACATCGTCCGGTGTCGGCGGAGATGTCGGGCGACCGGGTGCTGTCACTAACGGTCAGGGATACACGAAATAATGTAAAACGTACACTATCGGCGCCCTTGTTTGTGGATGCCACCGAACTAGGTGATCTTTTGCCGTTGACAGGAACGGAATATGTGACCGGTGCCGAGTCGAAGTCGCAAACAGGTGAGTTGCATGCTTCAGATCAGGCAGATTCGACCAATCAGCAGGCCTTCACGATGTGCTTCGCGATGGATTTCGTGCCCGGTGCAGACCATGTGATTGCTCGTCCGGCAGACTATTCTTTCTGGCGCGATCATGTCCCGGATCTGCGTCCTGCCTGGCCGGGTCGTCTGCTGGATCTGACATACATGCATCCTTCGACCTTGAAACCGAAGGTCCTTGGATTTCATCCTGAGGGAATTCCTACGGGTGATACCCTGAACCTATGGAACTACCGACGGATCATCCATCGGAGAAACTTTGTGGAGGGTCATTTCCCAGGAGATACATCGATCGTCAACTGGCCACAGAATGATTACATGCTGGGACATCTGATCGATGTATCGGAGAAGATGTTTCAGCGTCATGTTCATGCCGCACGCCAGCTGAGTCTTTCGCTGTTGTACTGGCTGCAGACCGAGGCGCCTCGGCCGGATGGCGGCATGGGATGGCGCGGATTGCGTCTTCGTCCGGACATCATGGGAACGGCTGACGGCCTGGCCAAATACCCTTACGTTCGTGAATCCCGGCGGATTAAGGCATTGTACACGATCCGAGAACAAGACTGTGGAAAGGAGCAGTCAGGAGGAAGTGCGGCCATCTATCCCGACAGCGTTGGCGTGGGGTATTATCATATAGATCTGCATCCTTCGAGCCGGGGAAATAACTATATCGACTTTCCCTCGCTTCCGTTTCAGATCCCGATGGGGGCGTTGATTCCGGTGCGTGTCCAGAATCTGTTGCCCGCCAATAAGAACATAGGAACCACACACATCACCAACGGGTGCTATCGCCTGCATCCCGTGGAGTGGAGCATCGGTGAGGCGGTGGGTTGTCTGTGTGCCTTTGCCTCCGCAAAAAACAAACTCCCGTTCGAAGTCCGCCAGGATACCCTGATCCTCAAGGACTTTCAGCACTTCTTGCGCAGTCAGGGCATCGAAACTTCCTGGCCTGAAAAATCTTAAGCTCTTGGAGAGTGCTCAACTCTTGGAGAGTGCCCAACTCTCCAAGAGTTGAGTACTCTCCAAGAGTTGAGTACTCTCCAAGAGTTGGGCACTCTCCAAGAGTTGAGTACTCTCCAAGAGTTGAGTATTCTCCAAGAGTTTAGTTCGACATACTCGAAGAAAATTTGGTAAGTTCACCACAGCTCCAAATCGGACTTTCATGTTGAATCCGGATAATGAACATCGGGTGGCTTTGGTAACGCATTCGTCTGCGGGGGTAGGCCGGGCGCTGAGGGTCACGGACCAGGTATCGTCATTGCTGACCGTTAAAGACATAGGTCATGAATTATTCACGGACGAATGGCCTGCTGATTTCTACGGTTTCACCATGGTGTGGATCATCGGTGGCGACGGCACCATGAATCAATTCGTCAACCGATATCCTGAAATATCTATTCCCATTGGACTGCTGAACGGCGGTACCGGCAATGATTTCCATTGGTTGCTTTATGGAGAAACAACGATTTTGGACCAAGTGGATCTCATGCTGCAGTCAACGCCAGTGCCTATAGACCTCGGCACCTGCAATGACGGCTATTTCATCAACGGAATCGGCATCGGATTCGAGGGGGCAGTGGCCTGCGCGCTGAACGGAAAGCGGAAACGTCCGGGTAAGACTTCATTCATGCTGGCGGTTTTGCAGAAGATCCTGAGTTATCGATGTGCCGACTATGATGTACGATACAATGGCCGACGGATGTCCGGCAGATTTCTGCTGCTTGACCTGAGCAACGGGAGTCGCGCCGGCGGCGGCTTCCATGTAGCACCTATCGCTCGCCCGGATGATGGTTATCTTGACCTCGTGACCGCCGGGCCGCTTAATCCGCTGCAACGCCTCCGCTATCTTCCGGTCATAGAGCGTGGGAAACATCTTCATCTCCCGTTCGTCTGCCACGAACGGCTCCAATCTATTTCCATTGAATCGAATACCGTGCTTCAATATCACTGCGACGGCGAGTATGCAGAAGCCCGCCGCCTGGAGATCGGCGTCCTGCCCGGACAACTTAGATTCCTTTGTAAACCGCTGAACTGATCCGCTGTACGAACCCAGCACTTCAAAAACCTACCTTTGCGCGTCAACAAAATCGCAGGGAACTTGTCAAACGCACAGATAGACACTTCGGCATTGAGCGTGACCGTTCGAAAGACCGTGAACGCTGTGAGTGTATTCTTCTTCATACAGGGCGTGGTTTTCGGGAGCTGGGCCAGCCGTATTCCTGATCTGAAGGACAAACTTCACCTGGGCGAAGGCGCGTTGGGCACCATCCTGTTCATGCTTCCCATGGGTCAACTAACCATGATGCCGTTCAGCGGACGCCTGGTCACCCGTTTTGGAAGTCGTAATGTGTTGCGGATCGCCCTGATGGGATACTCGTTCATCCTGTTGCTGATCGGACAGGTTCAGGAAGCCTGGCAACTCCCGGTTTGTCTCTATCTTTTCGGTTTGATCGGGAATTTGTGCAATATTTCTGTCAATACACAGGGCGTCAATGCCGAAAGCATTCATCACAAACCCATATTCACCACATTCCACGGTCTGTGGAGTCTGGGCGGTTTCACGGGCGCGCTCGTAGGCTGGTTGATGATCCGATACGGCATCGACCCGGCCATACACTTTCCGTTCATCACCCTGTTCGTTTGGGTGAATGATTTCATCTTTCAACGCAATCTCATTCCACGGCGCGCGGTCAGTTCCGTGATCCCAAAATACAGATTCCGGCTGCCGGAAGGACAACTGCTGCTGCTTGGTCTCATTGCGTTCTGCTCGATGAGTGTGGAAGGGTGTATGTTCGACTGGACCGGTGTTTATTTCCGCCAGGTCGTGGGGGCAGATGAAAGATTTGTATCTGCCGGATACGCCGCATTCATGATCACCATGTCTGCCGGACGATTCATGGGCGATGGGATGTCTTCCCGATGGGGTCGGAGAAGATGGGTGATGATCAGCGCCGGATTGATCACCACCGGCATCGGGCTGACGGCACTACTACCTATGCTTCTACCATCCGTGATCGGATGTATGCTCACCGGGATCGGTGTCAGCAGCATCATTCCTTTGGTATACAGCACGGCAGGCAAGGATACCAGGATCGCCAGCGGGATCGCCATTGCCAGCGTGGCCGGCATCGGATACCTGGGTTTCCTCCTCGGCCCACCTATCATCGGATACATTGCCGAAGCGGTGGGTCTTCGATATTCCTTCGCCATCATGGCATTTGGAGGACTGGCCATCCTATGGTTGGTTGGAAAAAAACGCGCCCTGGCATGAACCACTCAGTGGTGGCATCTTTCATCCCGTTTCCATATATTCGTTCAAACGAACGATATGACCGTCCGAAAGTATTTACCTTTTCTGCTGATCATGACAAGCATGCTGGCCGCTACCCTTCCCGTTACATCCAAAAAAGTCATTTTCTTTGGCGATTCCATCACCCAAGCCGGTGTAAATCCCGGGGGATATATCGTGAAGATGGATTCCATCATTAAGACAGCCGGTCTTTCCGATCAATATCAACTCATAGGTGCCGGCATCGGCGGGAACAAGATCTATGATCTCTTTCTTCGGATGGAGCAGGATGTGCTTGCGAAATCTCCAGACATTGTCGTGGTGTACATCGGCGTCAACGATGTATGGCACAAGACCAGCTCCGGCACCGGCACCGATTATGATAAGTTTGGCCGCTTCTATGAGGCGGTGGTAAAGAAACTGCAGGCTGCGGGTATCAAGGTGATCCTGGCCACCCCCGCCGTCATAGGCGAGCGACATGACAACAGCAATGCGCAGGACGGTGATCTCAATCACTACAGCAACTGGATCAGAAAATATTCAGCAGCTAACGGATTGCCCCTGGTGGATCTGAGAAGCAGTTTCCAATCTTACAGCCGCGCTAACAATCCTAGGAATGAAGAAAAGGGCATACTCACCACCGACAGGGTTCACCTCAATGCAGCCGGCAATCTGCTGGTCGCCCAAGAGATGTGGAAAGCCATACGGGGGCTGAATTAAAAAGGGCTTTTGACCCCGTCACGCAATGATCGATACAGGTGATTCCACTTGCAGAAGCTGAGGAGATTTGCCAAAAGTTGTTGACGCTGACGCTCCTGCCAATATGTCCTTGATTTGCTGAAAACGATGCACCCAGGTATGTTTTGATACTAATTCCCGGTAATTCCTTTCTATTAATGGAATGTGCAGATGAAAGTGCTGTAGCAGATCCTCGATCTGATCTTCTGCATTTTTCCAATCGATTTCGATCACTGGATTGTAGCCGAAAAGATTGATCATTTCAGCGGGCGCATGCCCAAGGATCAGACATTTAGATGCCATCGACTGAAGGTATCGCATGGTCATCGTCTCCACATGTCCGGATCGTTCCGGATGTGTAATGCTACCGGGTACACATATTGAGATCTTCGTCCTGGCCAGACCATCGATCAAACCTTCCCTGTCGGGGAAAATTATATGGCCTTTCAGCACTTCATACATATAAGTTCGATCAAAGCGTTGAAGCGCGGGCAGGATTCTTTCGTGGTATCGGTCGTATTTTCTTCCCAATGCCAGTACGTCGATGTTTTTTAAATCATATCGGGCATATCTGTACACAGAAGGGTCAACGCCCTCTGGCACATGATGGAACTTTTTTTG
>CAJBZC010000526.1 GCA_903959965.1 uncultured bacterium | reverse complement strand
TGCTGATCCATCATAAGCGGTCGGAAGGCTTGTCGGGCTGTGGCAGGTAGTAAACGGTCACCCTGGCGGCATCTTTGAGCAGGTCGATCTCTCCAACTTCGACCCTTCTGATATCCAGACCGGTTCTGTTCCTAAGGTCCTCGATGAGTTCCTGCCGGCGGCCTGCATGGATGAGTTCTATACGTTCATACAGGATCTCCCTGACTTCTTCTTGTCCCGAGTGTAGTCCCTTTTCGAGCAGCCAGGTTGAGAGTATGATCACGCCGCTGATCAGCAGCAGTTCCTGCCATCCGCCCCGGCTGACAGACACGAGCAATCCCACGGCGATGACGATGAAGACGTAGGTCATGTCCCGGGCGGAGATATTCTCGGTCCTGAAACGCAGCATGGAAAAGACGGCAAAAAGGCCGAATGCGGCGCCCATGGTCATTTCCACCTTGTTCAGGAGGAACCCGATCAGGAAGATGACGATGTTCATCGAAAAGAACGTGAATATGACGTTGGTACGTCGATATTTCGGGATGTAGATCCCGCGTATCAGGATGGTCACCGTCAGGATATCGCACAGGAGTCTAAAGAGGAATTCGAGTCCTTCGGATCCCCAGAGTTTGAATCCCTGTCCGTCGAAAAAATCAGGCATGTGAGATGGTTTGTTTTAAGGCGTCGGTGATCTTCAGGATCCTGTTCAATCTGGTTTTGAAGCGGTTTCGTTTGACCTGACCATTCATCAGCAGGGTACCCAGGCAATACTTACTGACGGATCCTTCCCGGATGTTCATGGTTCGCATCTGTCGTCGGAAAAACGAAGGATGTTTTTTGTTTTGCTTGACTTCGGCGATCACAATGCCATCCATCGACCGGGTTTCATTTCCCCGTTCAAAGACGATATGCCGGTCGATGGTGACCCGTTCTTCATTCGTCAGATCGACCAGCGTGATGCGGTCGTAGGATATCTTGATGACCGGCCGGAGCTGATCTACGGGCAGGTTACCGGCATCCGCAAAGACGGGCTGCTTCAGGGCACTGATGTCTTCGGGTGACTGTGCATCCAGTACCATCCTTGATTTGATGGTGTTGCCTTTGTTGAGCCGGTGTTTGACTTCGAGGTAAGCCATGCCGGAATCCAGGTATTTTCTGATCCGTACCTTTTGTCTGTTTTGTTTCCCGGCATGGTGTTCATGATAAAACCTCAGCCCGGGCGTGTCGAAGTATACGGTATCATATTGAAATGATCTCTTGTTCCGGATCTCAAGGATGCGGTACATTGGTTTGCAGGCTTCCAGCACCTCGTTCAGTCGGGAGGCAGGTATGACATATTTGGTATCGGATCTGTCCAGCAGTGCCGCTTTTTTGATCGTTTCCGATAGATCCACGGGATCGAAGGTCTGAATTATGTCATCCGTTTGAAGGTTCATCCTTGTTATTTCCTGAAATGATGGAAGATCAGGGAACATAAGTGGCGATGAGGGCTCTGCGGCTGGTGACATGTGATTTCAAGGCAGTCAACGCGGCAGAGAATCCGGTAGCCCCACCGGTCAGGTAGGTGGCGCCCGGTTGTTCGCCGTTCGGACCGGTGACATGCGGTGCGATCAGATTGTAGTATGTGTCGAACAAGGCATTCATGGGTGATTCCAGGAACACATTGTTGCGAAACTCCCGGAGCCGTGTCTTGTATGTTTGCAGGTACACGGGATCGTCTGCAAGGTATCGAATCAGCGGCCAGGAGGCGGTGACTTCATTCATGCTCAGCGAGAGGCCGGATCTGCCTGGCGGTCCGCCTCCCCCGGTAGTTCCGGTGATGCCCGGACTGCCATTCAGTGCCTCATTGTGATCCCATGGGATCCATGTGAGTTTTTTTACGGAATGGTTGTAGAGGTAGAAGTTGTGGGCCATCACGCCGTAACTATCCCAGTTCACCATCCCATTGTTGATGGCCAGGTATTTCAGGAAGTGGTCGACGTTGAAGACGGTCTCCAGCTGTGTTCGCCATTGGGCAGGTGCGGAGGTGCGGGTCGGGCTGTTGAGGATGGAAACCAGTTGCTGGACGTCCGAGTTATCGTTTGTTGTCTCATTATTCTTTTTTTCATAAAGTCTGATGTTGAAACTCGTCTGATTCGATTCAGGCTTGTAGATGTTTCCTTTTTCCTCACCGAACTGTTGCTTGATCATGTTATCGTCGGGGAGTTCGATGCCGGTGTAC
>CAJBZC010000525.1 GCA_903959965.1 uncultured bacterium | reverse complement strand
GAAACCGGGTCATGCAACAGGTACACATTGAGACATCCCGACAGCCGGCCGCTGTTCGTCCCCTCTTGTCTGCAACCGTCAGGAAGAGCATCATTATCGCACTCCCACTGGTGATGATCGTTGCATTTCTGTTGACCAAAGGAGAAACAAATCCCGGCACCATCTTCGGACTGAAACCCATCAACCTGCCTAACCTCGGGATTCCTGACTTCACCAATCGCCTCTCAGAAACGCTTAAACAAGCGCTCCTGGCCATTTCCATGTTCGCTTTTGTGCAGGTCATTATCATAGGTCGACTCATGCGAAAAACCGACCAGCGACTGCACTGATCCCGAAAGCGTTTGCGTACAAGGGTGATGGATGTTTGTCCCAAATGGGGTACATTCATGTTCAACTAAACGACAACATGGACATACACCTACGCAAGGTATCCCTGTCTGCCTGGATCGTTCTGATCTTACTGTTCGGGAATGCGAGCGGACAATCAGCCGACACCATCCCATCCCTTCGGGAAGTCTTCCGCAACAAGTTCCTCATCGGAGCCTCTGTCTCCCCCACCAATATCCATTCAGCCGAAGGCGAGGTGCTGAAAAAACATTTCAACAGCCTCACTGCTGAGAATGTGATGAAGATGGGCGTCATTCATCCTGAGCCTAACAGGTATGCATGGTCGGGGCCGGATTCCATCGCCGCTTTTGCCCGTGCCCACGGGATGAAATTCAGGGGCCACACCCTTGTCTGGCACAAACAGACGCCAAACTGGTTGTTTCGGGAATCAGACGGACGTACCGTATCAAAAGAGAAACTGCTACAAAGGCTGAAGGAACACATCTTCGCCGTCGCCGGCAGATACCGAGGCCAGATCTACGCCTGGGATGTCCTCAATGAAGCCCTCAGCGATGATCCCGGCACCTTCTATACCCGCACGCCCTTCATGGAGATCTGCGGAGAAGAATTCATCGAAAAGATCTTCCGATGGGCGCATGAGGCCGATCCCAACGCCTTGTTGTTTTACAACGACTACCGGGAAACCGACCCGGTGAAGCGAAAGAAGATCATCGAAATGGTTACCCGGCTGCGCGACAAGGGCGTGCCCATCCACGGCATCGGGCTGCAGGGGCATTGGTCCATACACAGCCTTCGGGAAGATGAACTCGAAGCCTGTCTGAAAGACTTCGCTGCCACCGGACTGATCCTGCACATCACGGAACTCGATTTGTCATTATGGCCCGGAGAGCCCGAACGGCGAGAGATTCGGCCCGAAGATAACGTCAACGCCTATACGATGGCTAACGCCAACAGGCAGGACGCCTTATACGGAATGATCTTTTCGAAATTCGTCAAGTATGCCGATGCAATACAGGCCGTAACTTTCTGGAACATCACCGACCGGCACAGCTGGCTGGATGAATGGCCGGTACGTGGCCGAAAAGACCACCCGCTGCTATTTGACGCCAATCTTCAACCTAAGTTTGCGTTCTGGAAAGTAGTGGAACAAGCCAGAAATTATAAATAAATACAAGCAGGAGAGCTATGACGCGCATACCCTTTGATACCCTGGAAACAACGATCAGGAACGCCTTCCTTCGGGCCGGAATGCCCGAGGCCGCAGCCGAAACCTGCGCCCGCATCCATGCGGAGTCCAGTTGCGACGGGGTGTATTCGCACGGTCTGAACCGGGTGGAAAGATTTGTCGATTACATCCATAAAGGCTGGGTGGATGTCCATGCCACACCTTTTTGTGTAGAGAAGATGGGACTGATGGAAGTGTGGGATGGACAGATGGGCCCTGGCATCACCAATGCACTGGCCGCCACGGAGCGCTGCACGGAACTGGCCAAAGAACAAGGCATGGGACTGGTAGCCCTGCGCAATACGACGCACTGGATGCGGGGTGGCACCTACGGCTGGCAGGCCGCGGAAAAAGGCTGCATGGCCATCTGCTGGACCAATACAGAGTCCTGCATGCCCGCCTGGGGTGCAACCTCCGAATGCATCGGCAACAACCCTTTCATCATGGCCGTGCCCAGGGAAGGGGGTCACATAGTCCTCGATATGGCCATGTCGCAGTACTCGTACGGGAAACTACAGGTGACGCGACAGCAGGGGAAAAAACTGCCTTATCCCGGCGGCTTCGATCAAGAAGGCCATCTGACGGATGATCCCGGCGCCATTGAAGAGACCCGTCGTATCCTCCCCATGGGCTACTGGAAAGGCTCTGGCTTCGCCGTGATGCTCGATCTGATCGGCGCCATTCTCTCCGGCGGTCGTACTACCGCTCAGGTAGATGCCTACGGAAAAGGCAGTTGCGGCAGCTGCTGTCAGATCTTTGTTGCCTTCGATCCCGCCCGCTTCGGCAATGCTGAGAGCATCCGGGAAGCGCTGGAAGGCACGATCAGGCACCTCCACGGGGCAAAGCCTGTAACGCCAAACGGAGAGATCAGATATCCTGGGGAAGGGACCTTGCGGACCCGGGCAGAAAATCTTCTGGCGGGCGTGCCTGTTGATGAAAATACCTGGGAAAAGGTCAGAGCACTCGCCGGCTTTTGAAGGAACCACGCCCGCTGACATTTCTTCCCTTCAGCCGTTTTACACCATAGACAACACCCGCCCCTATCAGCAGGGATAATCCGCCATCGACGGGCACGGAACTGCCGGGGTCATCATCAAGTCCGCTGGGCTGTGCCTGAACATCTAACGTCGCAAGCACAATGAAAGTCAATGACATCAACACAATTAGATGATGATGTGTACTTGCACTGAGCAAGCGTTTTATATTTATTTTGAACATGATCATTCTTTTATAAAGGTTTCTGTGGCAACAACGCCGCTTGCATCTGTCAATATCACCCGATACACACCAGCAGACCATCTGCTGGCATCGATCAACGCCGTTCCCTCATTGGTAAGCCTGCGTTGACGGTGAACCACCGATCCCTTTGCATCTACAACTGTCAGACGGGCGTCTGTCGCATGACTAACGGAAACGGATACCCGAAGATTTGACTTCACCGGATTTGGAAACACACTGATACCACGCGGATCGCCTGAAAGATCCGCCGTGGCGGGATTGCTCAGGGTCTTGAGCCCGCGCTGCCCGATGGCTGTCACCCGGTACTTATAGATACCGGTGCTTGCATCCGCATCAACGATACTATGGATACTTGTTCCCTCCGATGCTGGCCCGAAGGTTGCAATGGCTTGGTAACTGCCATCCGTTGTCATGCGCTCCAGTACATGGGATGACATCTCATACCCATCCCGCACCGTCCAGTCCAGGCGGACCGTTCGGCCTACTGCCGTGGCCTGTAGCTGTATCGACTCAGCCGGAGGTGCAGGCTTGGACATGACGATCATAAAGCGATTCGTGGCCATGCTGTCGGAGATGAATACATGATGCGCAATACCTTTCAGATCAAGCCTGCGGCGCTGTCCGCTGATCCGATCCACCAATTCAGCGGTGATGCTTGTATCTTCTATCTGCACGCCTTCCATCTCGATGCGATATTCCTGCAGTTTCAACTCGCTCAATCTCAGGAACAGTGTATCACGACGCTTTAATGGAGGCAGATATTCGAAAGTCATCTGTCGATCATTCCTGACGAGCGAAAGATTTTCTGAACTGTTCGCCAGTTTCGATCCATCAAATCGATCCACCTCTTTCGACGCCTCCGGATGATAGACGGCCCATGCCGCATCGGCATCCGGATATTCATCTCCGATACGGCGCTGCAGGTGTATGCGGATCTTCTCCAACGCCATGCTCGACTGCGCCCCAAACATCCCGCCGCTCACGGACGAACTTTTGAACGATTCCCGGAATGTGAGGCTGGAAGGCCCGGCTGTCGTGGTTTTTACGAAGAATGCCTGTCCGCTCTGAATGGCTGTAGGACCAGTGTTTGAAAATCCGCTTCCACCCGCCAGGCTGTATTGATTTAATGTCCGGTCAAAGGCCACATATCTCCCGAAATTGATGTCCGATGCATCCCACATCCAGAAGTTTCCGGCCATGCCCGCAGACAATTCGATCGCGGCCGGTCGAACCGGCGATGCATAGGGATTGCCAACGAGGAAATATTCATTGGCGACAGAAGCTGTCAACGACTTGGTATGATCTCCGGTGATGAGCGAGCCGGTCGCCCGCAGTGTCGTGGCCGCCTGACCGGATGCGATATTGCCATTGCCATTCTGATATGGTCCGGTGACAAATAAGGCAAGCCCATTATTCGTCTGGCTTCCAAACAGCGGCTCGGTGTTTGTATTTGTAACGTTCGTCCAGGTGTTTGATGCGAATTTTCGTATCGAGTAACCCAGACCATTGGCAAGACCGTTGTTGCCGGTGCCTGGATTCGAGGTACCGATACTGCCCCAGATCTCTGCACCCGTGGAACCGATCACCACGTCATTGTTCTGCCAGTTATAAAATATATTGGTATTTGCAGATCCCTTGAGGGGAGCCGTCAACAGCCGCCATTTACGACCGGCAGGAACATATCTTTCAACCGTTACATTCCCGCTGATCGGCGTCGTAGCAGTGGAGGTGATCTCATCGATCCTGGCCGTTCCGTTGGCATCACTGCGCAGGGTCAGATATCCGCCGGTGACCAGTTGTGTTGATCCGGTCACTGTCACTGCACCGGGACTGGCACCGGCGGTGATCTGCAGATCATTTCCAAGAGTTGTCACAGCGCTTCCGGCCAATGTCAGGGTCTTGAGGACATTGGTCGTACCGGTTGTTGTCTGATCAAAATATAAGGTGCCGGATGGACCGTTAATATTAAGTGATGAGGAAGATGATCCTTTCAACACGCCTGTTCCACTTAGGTTACCCGTGACCGTTAGTGCATAGCCATTCAATGTAAGCAAAGCGCCTGTACCAAGAGTGAGGTTACCAACAGAAGTATTGGCCGCCAACACCGGATCATTACTGACATTAGGTATGACAACATGATCTCCTGCGGCAGGTACCGAGGCCGG
>CAJBZC010000524.1 GCA_903959965.1 uncultured bacterium | reverse complement strand
CCGGTGAATGTACCGGGCATCTGCTGTGCCATCATCAGCATCAACAGCCCGGTGCCGCTGCCGATGTCCAGCACCCTCCCGGATGTCGGGTAATTCCGTGCGACCCAGGCTCCAAGGATACAGGCATCCGTGGATACACGCATGGCGGCACGAGCCTGTTGTATCGTAAATTCTTTGAACTGAAAGTAATTGTTGCCCATGGATCATCCCTCAGCAGTCCAGTGTCCGCGGGCAGAGGATTGTGCATCCAGCCCTTCAAATCTTCCAGCCATGAAACGGTAATATCCGGTGATCGCAATCATCGCGGCATTGTCTGTACAATACTCAAAACGGGGAACATAAGTCTTCCAGCCCTGACGTTCACCCAGCGCGCCAAAAGCCTGTCGAAGCCCCCGGTTTGCTGATACACCGCCCGAAAGACAAACCTCTCTGATGCCGGTGTCCAATGCCGCGATCTTCAACTTCTTGAGGAGAATGTCAACAATTCGATGCTGGATGGAAGCGCACAAGTCAGCCAGGTTGTCCTGGATAAAGTCAGGCTCCTTGCGCACCGTGTTCTGCAGAAAATACAGGATCGATGTCTTAACACCACTGAAGCTGAAGTCCAGTCCGGGAATGACAGGTTCCGCGAAAAGAAAGCGATGCGGGTCTCCGGATGCCGCGAACTTGTCGATCAGCGGACCACCGGGATAGGGGAGACCCAGCATTTTGGCAGACTTGTCAAAAGCTTCTCCGGCCGCATCATCAATGGTCTCACCAAGGATTTCCATGTCGAGTGGAGACCGGCAAAGTACGATCTGGGTATGCCCGCCGCTAACCGTCAGGCAGAGGAAGGGAAAAGTAGGAGCGGGGTTTTCAATCAGGTTCGCCAGCACATGTGCCTGCATGTGATGTACACCAATTAGGGGGATGTCCAATGCCAGCGAGAGTGATTTGGCGAACCCCGACCCGACCAGCAGGGCGCCGATCAAACCGGGTGACTGGGTAAAGGCGATGCCGTTGAGTTCATGGAGTGTAATGCCCGCCTGTTGCATGGCCGCATCGACCACCGGAACGATGTGCTGCATATGCGCACGGCTGGCCAGTTCAGGGACCACGCCACCATAAGCTCGATGTACGTCCTGCGTGGCGATGATATTCGAAAGGATCCTCCCATCGACACAAACAGCGGCGCTGGTTTCATCACATGAACTTTCGATGCCAAGGATGTGTATGGGCGGCATGTGTCAAGAATGAATAAACAGCATCATTTCGATCTGATGGCCACCACAGGATCCATCCTGGATGCCGTGATGGCGGGAATGATTCCGGCCAGCACACCGATGAGCAGACAGACGAAAAAGGCCAGCGCCAGGATGGAGGGGGCGACAAACACCGGAAAACTGAAGATCTTGGTCAACAATCCCGCCAGCAATACCACCAGGATCAGTCCGATCAGCCCTCCGATGATGCAAATGAAAGAGCTTTCCATCAGGAATTCCATCAGGATCGTTTTCTTTTTTGCACCGATTGCTTTTTTTAATCCGATCTGCGGCGTTCGTTCTCGTACAGTGACGAACATGATGTTTGCAATGCCGAAGGCGCCAACAATGAGACTCAGCAGTCCGATCAGCCATCCGCCCAGGTTCACATTTTGGAAAAGCGAATCAACCGACTTGCTGAAGTCTGAGATCGCATTGAGTTCGAAATTATCCTCCTGAGTAGGTCCCAGCCTGCGGATCGATCGCATTGCACCCCGGAGTTCTCCTTTAAGATTATCCGTCGATACATTCTCCGGACCTTTTACCAGGATCTTTGGATTGTTGAACCGCTCGTCGAACATCTGCTTCATAAACGTATATGACAGCAGAATGCTTTGATCGAAATCCCATCCACTGATCAGGTTCTTGCCCTGCTTTCGGATGACCCCGGCCACACGGGCCTTCCTTCCTTTCAGGGACACTTCCTGCCCGACAGCCTTTTCCGGGTTTCCAAAAAGTTTTTCCGCCACATCGTACCCGATCACCGTGACAGAGCTGCCCTTGTCGAAATCAGAAGCACTTAGATAACGTCCGTACGCAAGTTCTACCGGTTGTATCCTATCAAATGCATCCGTGATGCCGTGATAATTGATGCCTTCCAATGCAAGGTCTGCATATTCCACCTTGTTCTGGACGGAGAGATTGAAAACGATGTCAAGCGGCATCGACATCTTCTGCTGCAGGATCTTCGCTTCAGACATCCGAACGGAAGGCCTATTCACATATTTCCACCAGGGATAATCAGGGCCGCCCTGGTAGTTCCACTTATCAATATAAATGGTATTGCTGCCCAGTGTCTTTATACCATCCTGGATGTTTTTCTCCAGACTACTGACCGTGGAAAGTACACCGATGATACAGAAGATACCTATGGTGACACCAAACAGCGACAGGAAAGTCCTCAGCTTGTTCTTATAAAGCTCCTGAAAAGCAAGCTTTAATGAGTTGATCAGTATCTGTAAGGTCTTATGCATGCTTGGGCTCTCTATTGACAGACCCAAAGATACCGATTTGGCTTCGCTCAAACGCCTTGTATTCCAATATTAGCAATCAATGTTCCTTGAGTGGTCTTTTCTTGATCATCCCCCCCCTGGTGTCCTTGATGCTGCTCATCACCACAAAGGCGTTCGGGTCGATGGTGGCAATCTCCGTTTGTAATCTGGATATTTCCAGTCGCGTGATCACGGTGAACAGAATATCCATTTCTGTCGTGTTGTGTCCACTTTTACCATATCCGCGTGCTCCCTTGTAAACGGTGATGCCCCGGCCCAGTTCATCTGTGATCACTCTTGCGATTTCCTTGCATTTGGGAGAGATGATGGTCACCCCCGTGTATTCTTCTATGCCTTCAATGATGAAGTCCACCGTCTTCGAGGCGGCCAGATAAGTCAGTACGGAGTACATAGCGGTCTCAATGCCTAAAAGCCACCCCGCTACAGAAAAGATCAGGATATTGATCAAAAGGATCACATCTCCGATGGTCAGCGAAGTCCTGCGGGTGATATATATGGCCAGTACCTCGGTGCCATCTAGTACCCCGCCGCCCCGAACCGCCAACCCGATACCCATGCCCAGCAGCAATCCTCCGAATATGGCCACCAGAATCTTATCGTTTGTAACAACCGGATACGGTATAAAGGCCACTGCGAGTGCAAGGCCAAAGATTGTTAGGGAGGTTTTTATGACGAATTCGGTCCCTAGTTGCACATATGCCATGACAATGAAGGGCAGGTTTACAAAGATCAGTAATACCGGCAGCGGGGCACCTGTGGTCTCATTGATCAGCAGGGAGATGCCTGTTGCTCCTCCATCCACGAATGCCGTAGGCATCAGGAAACCTTTTAATCCAAAGCCAGCAGAAAGCAAACCAAGCATCAATAAAAAAACATCCCTTGCTCCGCGCTTCAGCATTACGCGGAACTGATACATGTTTTTTGCGAGACGATACGCACTTTCAGCACCGCCCGCTTTATGTCTGTTCCGTATTTCGGGTTTCAACAGCCCCGGTATCTTTTCCAACATCGACATATCTCAATTTACGATTAAATTTCCAATCCGGGTGGGGGCTTCACTGAGTCGAGACCACCTCGTTCTCACAACAAATCGTACCTTTGCAGCCCTCCGATAAACGTCGCAGGGCAGCTCATCCCATGAAATTTGATACTGAAATCCAGAAGCGGCGGACCTTCGCCATCATCTCTCACCCCGATGCCGGTAAGACCACGCTGACAGAGAAATTCCTGCTCTTTGGTGGAGCCATTCAGACGGCCGGAGCCGTGAAGAGCAATAAAATCAAGAAACACGCGACCAGCGATTTCATGGAGATTGAGCGGCAGCGGGGCATCAGTGTCGCCACCTCTGTCATGAGTTTCGAATACCGCGGCGCACTGATAAACCTGCTGGATACGCCCGGTCACAAGGATTTTGCCGAAGATACCTATCGTACCCTGACGGCGGTGGATAGTGTCGTTCTCGTTGTTGACTCGGTCAAGGGCGTGGAAGAACAGACACGCAAGCTGATGGAGGTCTGCCGTATGCGCGATACCCCCGTGATCGTATTCATCAATAAACTTGACCGCGACGGTAAACCGCCTTTTGATCTTCTGGATGAGATCGAAAAGGAGCTGCGCATTCATCTTCACCCACTGTCGTGGCCGATCAATATGGGTAAGGATTTCAAAGGGGTGTACAATCTCTATCGTAAAAGCCTGCTCATCTTCCATGCGAATCAGAAGGCCACAGAGGATGATATTGTTCCCATAGGTGACCTGGCGGATCCCCGACTTGCAACGCTGGTAGGCGAAAAAGATGCCGATCAACTCGCGGAAGATGCCGAACTCATTGACGGGGTGTACGGGCATTTCGATCCCGAACCTTATCTCGAAGGGCGCACAGCTCCGGTCTTCTTTGGCAGTGCCATCAATAACTTCGGGGTCAAGGAACTGCTGGATACTTTCATCGAGATCGCTCCCAGGCCAAGAAGCCGTGAAACCACCCTGCGTGACGTCGATGTGCAGGAAGAAAAGTTCAGCGGCTTCATCTTCAAGATCCATGCAAACCTGGATCCCAAACACCGCGACCGTATCGCATTCCTGAGGGTCTGTTCAGGACGATTTGAGCGCAATAAGTTCTATCATCATGTCCGTCTCGACAAAGACGTTCGTTTCAGCAACCCCTACAGCTTTCTGGCTCGTGAAAAGGATGTGATCCAGGAGGCATTTCCCGGGGATGTCGTTGGACTCTTCGATACCGGAAACTTCAAGATCGGTGAT
>CAJBZC010000523.1 GCA_903959965.1 uncultured bacterium | reverse complement strand
TCTCCGATCCCTTTTCTTATATTGAGGTGCCCTGCGGGCGAGGATCAGATGTTCTTCTTCCGCATTTCGTCTACAATGTACTCAGATGCAAGCATTGAGAGCGCGAGGATCGTCCAGGTGATGTTCTTGTCGGCCTGCGACACAAATGGACCGCCATCCACTACAAAGAGATTCTTACACTCGTGGGCCTGGTTGTGCTTGTTAAGGGCCGAACGTTTCGCATCATTTCCCATCCGCACCGTGCCCGCTTCGTGGATAATCTTTCCGGGGGACTCCAGTCCGTAGCTGTTTTCCGGGCCGTCGTCTCCCCAGGTGATGACGGCACCCATGGCGTGCATCATTTCCCGGAAGGTCTCCTTCATGTGCTTGGCCTGCTTGACCTCGTGATCCGTCCATTTGACGTTGAATCGAAGTACAGGGATGCCATATTTATCGACTACGTTTGGATCGATCTCGCAGTAGTTGGATTCAATCGGGATGGCCTCGCCGCGTCCCGCCATACCTACCCCTGCGCCGTAGAAGAAGCGATGGTCTTCTTTCAGGCTGGCTCCGTAGCCACCGGCCTCTTTCTTCTTTCCATTTACATCATAACTGCCGTTCAGCCCTTCGATGCCGAAGCCGAAACCATAGGCAGGCTGACTCATGCCGCCCCAGTATTCGATGTGATAACCACGCGGGAAATCAAGCTTTTTATTATCTCCCCACCAGGGAGAATATACGTGCATGCCACCAACGCCGTCTTCATTGTAGCGTTTGCGTCCGAAGAGCTGCGGGAGGATACCGCCCATGGCCGCACCGGTGGAGTCATGCAGGTATTTACCAACCACGCCGCTGCCGTTGGCGAGTCCGTTTGGATGACGGGGAGATTTTGAATTCAGTAAAAGACGGGCGGATTCGCAGGCGCTGGCGGCCAGCACCACGGTGCGACCAAACACCTGATATTCCTGCAGATCACCCTTATCAACATACGACACGCCAATGGCCAGTCCCTGGTCGTTCGTCAGCACCTCGCGGGCCATGGCAGACACGATCACGTCTACGTTGCCCGTCTTCAACGCCGGCTTGACAAGCACCGATGAAGATGAGAAATCACCGTACACCGTGCAACCGCGGTTACACTGCGCGCAGTAGAAACATCCACCGCGATCAGGATTGTCCTTCAGCGGCTGCGTCAGGATAGACAGGCGTGAAGGGATGACGGGCACCCCGGCTTGCTGGCCTGCTTTCTTAACGAAGATCTCATGCAGACGAGGCTTTGGGGGCGCCAGAAAGATACCGTCCGGATCATTCTCGAGGCCCTCGTTGGTGCCGAAAATGCCGATCAGCTGATCGATCCGGTCGTAGTAAGGTTTGACCTCATCGTAGCCGATGGGCCAGTCATCTCCCAATCCGTCAATGCTCCGGCGCTTGAAATCCTTGGGGCCAAAACGCAGGGATATGCGTCCCCAGTGGTTTGTACGGCCGCCGATCATACGTGCGCGCCACCAATCCCACTGTGTGCCCTCCTTCTTCGTATATGGCTCTCCATCAATGTTCCAGCCCCAGTAGCTGGCATCGAAATCCCCGAACGGTCGAAAGTTCGTGCTAGCGCCCCGACGAGGGGAATCCCAGGGATTCTTGAGCTGTGTCACATTCTTGGCGGGGTCGTACATGGGCCCCGCTTCGATGAGGCAAACCTTCAAACCGGCCTTGGAGAGCATGTAGGCCGCCATCCCGCCACCGGCGCCGGATCCGACGATGATGGCATCATACTGCTTCGACTGTTTCTTTACCTGAAAATCTGGCATGTGAGATCGTTGTTAGTGCATTAGAATGCAGGACTGAAAATTAGGAAAAAACGACCGAACCCGAAACCATGA
>CAJBZC010000522.1 GCA_903959965.1 uncultured bacterium | reverse complement strand
GACATTGAAATTGAAAATTGGATGGAACAGACATCAGTCGACCTGTTCTTCAGGAGATCCGGTGGTCGCTTCGAGTCTGGCTGCGGCCGTTTCTTCCTTATGTGCGAGGATTGACCTTAAAAGGCTGCCGGATAGCGCGCCCAGACCGGCTGTCAATCCCCCGATCGTTCCGGTTAACAGGACGAGCAGCAGCGGGTTCCGGGATTTCAGGATCAGTTGTGAAAAACGGGCGGCCAGGATATCATCGTTCATTTGGCTTCGTATGAAGGCGAAGCAAGCCCAAAGCAGGAAAACGGCCAGGAAAGCCGACAGGAAGGACATCCCCGGCTTCTGCAAGAGCCAGACACCCGACACAAAGCCGGTCAGCGCCACACTCCACCAGGGCAGGAAGATGCCTGTGACATAGGCCAGCATTGCGGTTGAGATGACGGCAAGTAAAAATTTCATGTCATTGATTTTCTGAAGGTTAAATGGAGATCACACTCAACTGCCAAAGGACATCCGCCATTTTGCTTGTGGGCTTTTTCGGTCTCCCTCTGTCATGAACCAGATGCGATAGTATTCTCCCTTCGCCCATTTATCGATGAAGGAATCATAGAAGGGGCTTCCGGGGTTGCCTTGCTGTCCGCCGGGGTACACGGCATATGCTTCGATGGGTGTGGTAAGGTGCACGACCATTCTCCAGCTGGGCCCGTGATCATGGGTGGTGGCATTAATGATGTGGGTGCCGCCTCCGTTGAGGACCCCTTCATGGGCGAAGGGCATGGCTGCATTCCGGAGCAGGTGGTAAACGGTGGTATTCTTATTTTTCGCCCAGCTGAGCCGGCCTTTTTTCTCCAGGCTGTCAAGCTGGGGGATGGCCAGCCGGAATGCCCTTGAAACAGCCGTTCTCAGGTCTTCTGTGGCAGGGGTCCGCAAGTCATCAATGAATCTATAGGCCGTATCTCTCAACAAGGCTTCGAGCAGCACGAATCTTTCGGGACGGATAACAGGTTTATCTGAGGTATTCAGGTCATCGGCGTATACAACCTGCTGGAGGCTGTCCCACCACGCGGTGAACACGGAAGGACCTTTCTGTTCCGGGTCGTTCTGCAGGTTCCAGTTACTCAGGATCTTCAGGTAGTAGCGACCGGCGTCATCGAGGCTGGCGCTGTCGACATGTCTTAGCAAGATGGGCCTGGCGTATTCTGCGAATACGTTATAATTGTCGTTCTGAAGCCGCATCATGTCTTCAGGTGTTGCATCATAGGTGGCGGCGAGCTTTCGATTGATGATGATACCTCGGTAAACGTCATACTGTCCGGGAATGAAATATGGATAGGTTGAGTCAGCCGGACGCTGGTTAGCACTGCTGATGTAACCCTGGAGCGGGTTGAATGTGTGTGGATTGTGCTCCAACGGGATAAATCCCTGCCACATGTAGGAACTGTCGAATCCGGGCATGACGAATAGCCCCTGGTCTTTCCACCGCTGGGGAAAGGTTGCCTGTTGCCACAGGGCGATATCACCATTGCGGGAGGCGAAGATCATATTCTGACCGGGCACATTGAAATGACTGATGGCGGTGAGGTAGTCGTCATGTGTGCGGGCGCGATTCAGCAGAT
>CAJBZC010000521.1 GCA_903959965.1 uncultured bacterium | reverse complement strand
CCACGGGGCGGTTGGCCTGACCGCTATACTTCGCATTTTGCTTGCGATTGTATTTGACTTCGATTTCTCCGTCGACCGGGAAGTATATCAATTGTCCGATGGGCATGCCATGATAGATCCTCACCGGTTGCTTGACGGAGATCTCCAGGGTCCAGTGCCCGCAAAAGCCCACGTCGCCTTTACCCGCCGTAGCGTGGATATCGATCCCCAATCTGCCCGTGGAGGATTTTCCCTCCAGGAAAGGCACATGTTCGTGTGTTTCCGTGTACTCTTCGGTCACACCAAGGTAGAAGAGACCAGGATACAACACATATCCATCCTCGGGGATCTCGAAATGCTTGATGGTATTGTGTTTACGGGCATCCAGGAGATGCTCCTCATAAGTGGCCAGGTATTTTCCGAGATGGACGTCGTATGAATTGCTGCCCAGGCAGGAACGGTCGTACGGATGGATCTTGATGGTTCCCTTCTCCATCTCCTCCAAAATGCGCTTATCTGACAGGATCATAATTTAGCCTCCTCCATTAAAATCGACAAGATAAACCGAAATTGCGAATTGAAACGCATGCCACTTCATTATCATACACACCTTGATGCCACACGGGCCACTCTTTGCGTCTGGCGTATCGAGGAAACAGAAGACTGGTTTAGTGAACATATTCCTGTCAGGCTGTTTCCCGGGCATGCAAAACGTCGGCTTCAGCATCTGGCAGGCCGGTACTTGCTGACACAAGCGGACCCTGCATTTCCATATGACCATCTGCGGGTCAGTGAACATGGCAGACCGTATCTGGAGGACAGGAGCCGACAGTTTTCCATCTCTCACAGTGGTAATATGGCTGCTGTCATCTTGAGTCGCGATCATGGCGTGGGCGTGGACCTTGAATTCATCACGCCCCGGGTGCTGAAAGTGGCAACACGCTTCCTTGGAAAGGCTGAACAATCCTGGATCGTCGCATGTGGGGGAATGACAGACCCATTCACCGGCAAGTTCTCCGGACCGGATGCCATACGGCTTTGTACGCTGTTATGGAGTGCCAAAGAGGCGGCCTATAAATGGTTGGGAGTACCGGGCATTGATTTCGCCGCAGATTTGGAAATTGAACCCTTTGCACTGGAGGAAACCGGACAAATAAAAGCCCGATGCCGGAAGGACGGTGATTTGTCCTTCCGGATCGGGTATCGGTACTTTGACGATTGCTGGCTGACCTGGATTGCAGAACCACTAACGCTGCATGAGCCTGGACAGCCATTGTCAGTCACCCGCTGAGATTATTTCAGCGTGGCGATCAGTTTTTTGTTCAGCGTGACGTAGTCACCGTTCTTGGCAGCCGTGGCCAGTTCCATGGATTTCTGAGCAGCTGCCAGCGCATCAGCCTTGCGTCCGAGTTTTGCATAGCAGTTGGCTTTCTGATGCCATACCCAGTATTGGCCGGGATTCATTTCGGTCGCCTTGTCGAACCACTGAGCAGCTTTGTTCAGATCCTTTCCATTTTCGAGGTAGAACATGGCCGCCTGGTAGTATGGGCGGTTGTCGCGGTTCATGGCGGCATCGATCTGAGCCAAGACCTTGGCTTCCACATCCATCTTGATAGGCAGGGTGACAGCCGACTTATCCCAGATCATCATCAGGTCGATCGAATTGTTGGAAACGTTGGCGAACATCATCGTGAAGGTCTCGATGCTGAAGGGCAGCGATTGGGCGGAGGCGCTCACCCGTACAACATCCATCTCGGGCTTGTAGGCGGCGGGACTGGTCACATCCGTTTGTTTTGTGACGATGATGGTCCATTCACCGGCATTAGGGATGGTCAGCAGACCGTATTTTCCGGCGGGAACCTTCTTATCGCCAATGATCACTTCGTCTGCAAAGCTGATCGTCGTTGCGGAATTGGCTCCGGTGCGCCAAACAGCACCATACGGGACCAGGTCACCGAAGATGGTGCGTCCCTTCATATTCGGACGGGAATAATTCAGTTCAATGCTTGTCAGCCCGAATTCCTGCTTCACCGTTTGTCCGGTCGAAGGGGCGGGAACCTTCAAAGCCTGGGCACCGGCCATCAGCAGCGAGCCGCAAAAGGCAGTCGTTAGGAGGATCTTCTTCATACTTGTTTGGGTTTGTGCGAAGATACTCAGAAACCTGTTAGTCGCACAAGGTCAATGCCGATAAAGACCGTCCGGAATCAAGGCTGTTCACCCCCAATGTTGAATCCGGGATGATATCTGCGCAGGGTATCCATCAAAAATGATCTGTCGAGGTGTGTGTAGATTTCGGTGGTGGTGATGCTCTCATGCCCCAGCATTTCCTGAACGGCCCGCAGATCGGCCCCGCCTTCCACCAGGTGGGTAGCGAAGGAATGTCTGAGGGTATGCGGCGATATTTCCTTTTGTATGCCGGCCGCACGGGCCAGATCCCTGATGATATAGAATACCATCACCCGCGAGAGTTTGCCTCCCCGGCGATTGAGGAAGACGATGTCTTCACAACCGCGCTGCACCGTAATATGAGCTCTGACTTCCTCGGTGTAAATCTTTAGTTTGCGGATGGCCTCGGCACCTACGGGTACCATCCGCTCTTTGTCGCCCTTGCCGATCACCCGCAGAAAACCGATGTCCGCAAAGAGGTTGGATCTGCGCAGGTTCGTCAGCTCGCTGACCCTCAGCCCTGAACTATAAAGGACTTCAACGATCGCCCTGTTGCGTGTACCCTCCGGACTGCTGTGGTCGATCGAGTCCATCATCCTTATGATCTCCTCGAAACTCAGTACTTCCGGTAGTTTTCGACGAAGTCGGGGTGCTTCGAGCAGTTCTGTGGGATCAAGCCTGCACAGATTTTCTGTGCGACAGTACCCGAAAAAGGCGCGTAATCCGGAAATCACCCTTGCCTGTGTCGTATCAGACATTCCAAGCTCTGCGATCCAGCGGACGAAGGACTGCAATGTGCCTAGATCCACAGAACCGGGATCTGTAGGGATGCCGGCGACCGTGAGGTATTGCGTCAGTTTGCGTACATCCGAGACATAGGCTTCCACCGATGGTTCGGACAACGATCTTTCCAGGAGCAGATAGGTCCTGAATCCGTTGATGCTGGCGTCCCACATGATGCGTAAAGATAGGGTCGTGTGGGTGTCTGCCGCCATTTTTTTGACTAAATTGTGCATCGAATCCTTCATCACTCAGACATGGCAACCTCCGCCCGAGCAGTCAATCTCAACTCATTTCGAAAAAAGGTGGCAGTCCATAAGCGCCGCATGCGCGCCTTCCTGACCCGCACGGAAAACAAGCCTCCCCGTGGGCTCGATGATATGGTAAAAGACATCGATCGGGAGGTTTGGGCGGAAGTTGATTGCCTGACCTGTTCCAACTGCTGTCGGAAAATGACCCCCACGTTCACTGATGGAGATGTCAAACGCATTTCAAAATACCTGGTTATGTCTCCCGAAACTTTTCGGGAAAGATGGCTCCGCCTCGACCGGAACGGCGACTGGATGAACCGAAGTCAACCTTGTCAGTTTCTGGATATAAAGACCAATATGTGCAGCATTTATGATGTCAGACCCCGGGATTGTGCCGGATTTCCGCATCTCACCCGCCGAAAGATGACGGATTATATGAAATGGCATAGACAGAATATTGAATACTGCCCCGCCACCTTCAAGATGGTCGAGAAAATGATGGAGAGGATGACGATCCTAAAAAAACAGGCTCAGTAGAGGTCTTCTATGTGATCGATCCGGGCGGGTGCGTTATCATACAGACGGATGGAGATGATATCAAATCTGATCCAACGCCATTGCGGCTGATGGCGGATATACTCGCTTCCCGCATCGATCATGCGATCCAGCTTTTTTCTGTCCACCTGTCGCTCTGGCAGACCATATCGATCAGATCGTCGGGTCTTGACTTCCACGAAATGCAGTCGCCCATCCTTGGAGGCGATGATATCTGTTTCATATCTTCCGCAACGCCAGTTCCTGTGCAGAATGTCAAATCCCCGCTCTTTCAGCCAGTCAGCCGCCAGATCCTCGCCTTTGGCGCCGATGATCTTCCTGGATAGGTTGTTGTTTGTTCCCATCTGCCTGTCGAATGTAGATTTTTATTCCTTTTTTTGCATTAATTTTCACGAACGCTCCACCTAAATCGATTTAACATGTATAGTCTCACCGGTGTCGTGCAGCATTACGCCTGGGGTGGAAAGGAGTTCCTGCCTGATTTGCTGGAAGTACCCAATATAGCGGGTCGGCCCTATGCAGAGTACTGGCTGGGGTTACATCCCGGCGGGCCTTCCAGGGTATCCCTGGACCACGGCGCCCATACCGGTCTGCCCGATCTCATTCGCTCAGATGCCGGACGATATCTCGGAGAGAAGACCTGCCGGTTGTTTGGAGAATGGCCATATCTGTTGAAGATATTGGATGTCAGGGGTATGCTTTCGATCCAGGTACATCCGACCCTGGAAGAGGCCCGCAAGGGTTTTGCCGCAGAAAATGCGGCAGGCATTCCGTTGGACGCCCCACATCGCAATTACAAGGATCCCAATCACAAGCCTGAAGTGATGGTTGCCCTCAGCGAATTCTGGCTCTTGCATGGTTTCAACCCTGCTTTGCGCAATGTGTTGGAAACGGTGCCGGAATTGTCAGGATTGATTCCCGTCTTTGATCTGGAAGGGTTAGAGGGGCTGTACCGCCATGTCATGGAGATGCCCCAGGATGAGGTCGACGAGATGCTCCGGCCGCTGGGGGAAAGAATCCTGCCTGCCTATAGGGCGGGGGGGATCGATAAGTCTGCTCCGGATTTCTGGGCGGCCCGGGTGATGGATGAGGCGGGAGCAGACCTGCGTGGTTTGGACAGAGGTATCTTTTCGATCTACTTTTTCAATGTTGTGCATCTGCGGCCGGGAGAGGCGATTTTCCAGGGGGCGGGTGTCCCGCATGCATACCTGGAGGGTCAGAACGTGGAACTGATGTCCAACTCCGACAACGTTCTGCGTGCCGGACTTACGCCAAAGCACATCGATATCCCTGAGCTGATGCGTCATACCCTGTTTGAGTTCATTGAACCGCAGGTCATGGAGGGTGATTCCGTGATGGGCGATCCTGTTTCTTCTTCCGGTATTTCTATGGCCCGATTACGTCGTTATGCCTGCCCTGTTCCGGATTTTTCGATCGACAGCCTGGAACTGGTTGATGGTGAGCAATGTCGTTTTGTCTCAACCGGTCCTGAGATCTGGCTTGTCATCGCCGGTTCTATTCACTGGACAGGCCTTCGGAAAGTCGAAACCGGCAAGGGTCAGGCGGTTTTTGTGCTCCCAGGTGAGGAGTTGACCATGAAGGCCCGGGGTGAAGTCAGGTTGTTCAGGGCCTATGTGCCGTGATGTCCAAAAGATGAGGAAAACTGAATGCATTTGAAAGGCTCATCAGACGGATTAATGGCTATTTTCGCACTCTAAATGCAAAGTGCATGAAGTCTAACAGAGATACCATACTTACTTTTTGTCTGCTCATCGGGGCAGCAGCCTTATATCGGGCCATGCCTGACCGTGTCTGGGGATTCGCGCCACACATCGCCATGGCCATTTTCGGGGGATCTGTTTTGAAAGACCGCAAGCTTTCTTTTGCGCTCCCGTTGATCTCTTTGTTCCTGTCAGATATGATTTATCACCTCTTTTATCTGAACGGGGTTACACCCATCAGTGGCTTCTATGAAGGGCAGTGGATCAATTATCTCCTGATCGGCTCACTGACCTTCATTGGCTTCGGCGTCAGGAGCAACAGTGCTGTCCAGGTGGGGGCTGCATCCCTGCTGGGTCCGCTGGCCTATTTTCTATTGTCGAATTTCATCGTCTGGATCGGTGGTGGTGGCCTGCAGCGGGCGCGCACATTCACCGGACTTATGCAATGCTATGCCGACGGACTTCCCTTCCTTCAGACCAGTGTTTATGGTACATTATTCTTCAGCACCCTGCTCTTCGGAGGACTCCATCTGATCCGTGTTTCCTCAAAGCAGAAGGCCATGGCTTCCTGAACAACCAAGTAACTTACTACGCAACCCGCCGGAAGGCGGGTTTTTTTATGCTCATCCCCTAAGAGTCCATAACTCTTGGAGAGTCGGCAACTCTTGGAGAGTGGGTAACTCTTGGAGAGTTATTCGTTTTCCCGGCTGTGTCATCCCGAGGCCTCCGAGGGACCTTGTATTCCCTGCATGCCCGGCACGGCAGCAGTTTGCACCAATTCATTGGTGTTCAGCCAAACATCAAAAACAAGGTCCCTCGGTGGTTTTTGAATGACATCAAATTGTAATTTACCTAACCCTTGGAGGGTTAGGGACGGGGGCGATGGATAAAATAGTTCATTACTTGGTTAAAGGACTACATCCTTGATGTCGATACAAGTCCTTTCTTTGTAGGGTCGTGTCCATTTCCGGGATACATCTTTCTAACCCCGAACTCAACCAGCATGCTGTTAAATGATAAGGTCATCTTCCTGACGGGGGGCTCCCAGGGCATCGGCGCGGAATGTGCCCGGGCTTATGCACGGGAAGGTGCACGACTGGCCATCGCTGCCCTGGACAAGGATGGCATTGATGAAGTGATCTCAGGATTGGACGGTGATCATCTGTGCCTGCCCTGCGATGTTTCCAGCGCAGCTGGAGTTGAAGAAGCGATTCTTCAGACAATCGCTCACTTTGGACATATTGATGCGATTCATAATAATGCAGGGATAGCACACCCGTCAAAAACCTTGCATGAGACGACGACGGACGAATGGGATCGGCTGATGGAGGTCAATGTAAAAAGCATCTACCACACTACCCGATATGGTTTTGAAGCGTTGAAAGCGAGCCGCGGAAGCATTCTGAATACCAGCAGCATGGTTGGAAGCATCGGGCAGTCGCTGCATGCCGCATATACCGCCACCAAGGGCGCCATCAACGCATTAACAAAATCAATGGCCCTTGATTACGCCGTATACGGAATCCGCGTGAATGCTGTGGCGCCGGCCGGTGTCTGGACTCCCATGTTGCGCAGATGGGCGGAAGAACAACCCAACACGGAGGAAATCGAAAACTATCTCGATCAGATTCATCCATTGGGATACTGCCCAACAGGTGACGTCATAGCAGATGCTTGTACCTTTCTTTTATCTGAGAAGGCTCGCTTCATCACCGGAACCATCCTGCCCGTTAGCGGGGGCGCGGAATTAGGTTACCGGAGATGACCCCGACCCCTTCAAAGAAAAAATGAATGGGAACGAACAGGATGATACCATGCCATTTTTATTATCAAATCACTGACCCACCACCATATGATCACTCGGATAGTTATTGAAGACAGGCGTTTCGCATTGGAACATGGAGCAGGTAGCGACGCGATCCACCGGGATCCTGTTTACTCTTACGCCGTTACCAAACTGGTCGATGACCAGGGGCACATCGGTGTCGGCTTCGCCTTCACTCTGGGCGAGGGAAATGATCTCGTCTGCAAGGCTGCTGCATTCTATGCCGATATGCTCAAGGGACGGGATATTGAAGAAATCATGGCTGACTTTGGCAGTCAGTTCTACAGGATGTCCAATGAACAGCAATTCCGATGGCTGGGACCGCACAAGGGGATCGTTCACCTCGGATTAGCTTCGGTCACCAATGCATGCTACGACCTTTGGGCGAAGAAACGCGGGGTTCCGCTCTGGAAGCTCCTGATCGATCTGGAGCCGGAACAGATCGTCAATACCCTGGACCTGAGCTATCTGGAGGATGAGTTGACCCGAGAGGAGGCCATCAAACTGATACGCGCACAGCAGTCAGGTTCAGATCTACGAGGGAGTGTACTCTCAAACGGGTACCCCGGGTATGACACCTCCGTTGGCTGGTTCAATTACCCCGACGACTACGTGCGGGAGAACTGTAAAAAGGCAGTTGCCAATGGGTTTACAGCCCTCAAACTCAAGGTTGGCTCGAGCGATCCCGATCGTGACATTCGTCGTGCACATATCGTTCGGGAAACCGCCGGAGATGATGTCCGGGTCATGCTGGACGCGAACCAGCAATGGACCCTTCCACAGGCCATCAACATCTGTAAAAGGTTCATGCCCATCGATCCGTATTGGATCGAAGAACCCACTCACCCGGATGACATCCTGGCGCATAAGACACTGGCAGATGCGATCGCACCCATCAAAATCGCACTCGGCGAACATGTCCCCAATAAGGTCATTTTCAAAAACTACCTGCAAACCGGATCCGCGGGATTCATCCAGGTCGATGCCGTCAGGGTGGGGGGGGTGAGTGAATTCATCACCGTAAGCCTGCTGGCCAGGAAATTCGGTATCCCCGTGGTCCCGCATGTGGGTGATATGGGACAGCTGCACCAGCACCTGGTGTT
>CAJBZC010000520.1 GCA_903959965.1 uncultured bacterium | reverse complement strand
GTCAATCAATTATAAAATAGGTGAATCACCTATTTTTGCTCGATGTTGGCAAAATTTCGGGTCGTTCACAATCTTTTGCACTTTTCTAATTTTGTGCGCATGAGGATTTTCCTTTCGTTGTTCACTTTCCTGTTGGTGATCTGTGCTTTACAGGGGAACGGCCAGACACCGGATTCGATCGTCATGCAGCCCAATACCCTCCTGCTACGCAGGCTACTTGCCTCCCCGTCGGTTTTTCAGATCAGTACCGTACTAAGAAAGGGCGTGGGCAATATCGATATCGGCGTCCCCATGCACACCACCCATCCGTATGATCTATTCAAGAAAAGGGACGGCTTGTTCGCGCACATTGGCGCTACCGGTATCATATACAAGATCACCGAGACGGCAGGGGGCGACTCTGTCATGTTTCGTAGAATGGATAAGACGACACATTTCGGGTATAATATCAACGCCTTTGGTTTCACGCTGGGTGGTCGGATCTATAATTTCGGAGGATACGGATACTGGAGGTGGAACGGCCAGTTGCGCGAATACAACGATCGCATGAAGGAATGGCATATCATCCCACTCTCGCGCGAATTGCCCGTGGTACATGGTGGGTCCAATAGTTTTTTGTGGCTGGATTCGGCGGAACACCGGGTGTTTGTATTGCGGACCTTGCTGGGGAATGAAGCGGTTCAGAATGATCCGATCAGATGGGGAGACAGCGCCTTAATGCTGAATCTCAAGGACATGCAATGGCTTCCCCTGGGGCTCACGCCTAAGATTGAAGTGTCTAATGACATAGAGTTGGTGCTGGCATCTTTGGATTCCGGGTTGCTCTTGCACGCCAGGGGTGGCATTGAATACTGGAATTTTCTGAGCAACAAGGTTCGGCTGATCATGGATGACAGCATAAGGGCGGAGCTCCTCACAAAGGAAGGGAATCTATACATGTGGTACGAGAACGGTCACTTGTTGATTGGAGCTGCAGAAACCGGAGCGCTTGATTCAATGAGCATGGGGTCTGATGATTTTTTTGATACAGGGAGAACTGTGTACATTCCATTTAGGCCCTCGCTCAGCTATACTAGTGCGGTGATCGGCGTGATGATTCTTTGCGTATCGCTGTTCATTTGGTATAGGCGGAAGCGCCCGGGGAAGAAGGTTTTCCGGAATAATGCGCCAGGTTTGGAAAGCGTCGGGAACTCCGTTGCGGTAGAGGATGTTTCAAATAATGGCGGGGTATCTATCGGGGAGATCTCTGTTGCCGCACCGGTATTGAATCAGGAAGTATTTGATGCGGTGGAATGGTCGCTCTTGAAACTCCTGCATCAACATTCCAGGGAACCGGGTCGGACGACAAGCACCCAGGAGGTAAACAGGATCCTGGGGGTTGCCAACAAGACGCTGGATATGCAAAAAAGAAAGCGCAGTGATGTCCTGCGTTCCATCAACCGGAAATATCAATTGGTGTTTCCGGATCGCACCGGAGAACTCATCCTGAAAGAAAGGAGCGAGCAGGACGGCCGGCAGTCGGAATACCGGCTCAATCCGACAGAGATCTCAATGGTCGGAGAATACCTGCACTAGTGATGTGTAGGGTCAGAAACGATTTTTCCACATCATGCT
>CAJBZC010000519.1 GCA_903959965.1 uncultured bacterium | reverse complement strand
CTTATTTGTTTTACCAGATGCATGTTAACGATCTTGAGGATCTGCTTGAACAAGGAGCCCCAATCCATCGATCCGACGCAGGAAAGCCATGGTTTCAGCCTGACAGGTCTTAATATCCGTTTCATAGTCGGACAGCAACGCATTTTCCAGTTCAGCCAGGGAGATGGGTGTCTCCAGCAAACGCCAGATAGCGGCTGCCACGCGGTTGAAACCGAGGTAATCCCCTGTATCCAGGTTCAGCAACACGATCTCATCACCCACGGGATTGGTGAGGTGTCGGTCATCTTTTCGCTGAAGCCGGGTATCTGGTGCCAGTGTGACCACTGAAGGAGTAGGTATTGACATAGGTAATGATCTTTACAAGAACCTCAACAATAACGGCCGGTTGCCAGATAATGCCGCACATAATCTTCGACCCCATCTTCCAGGGTTCGAAATGGGTTGGCATATCCAGCCGTTCTCAATTTAGACATGTCAGCCTCTGTGAAATACTGATATTTATCACGTATATCCTCGGGCATGTCAATGAATCTGATGTCCGGGGCGAGGTCGAGGCCGGAGAAAGTAGCTTTGGCCAGATCCTCGAAACTGCGGGCACGGCCGGTGCCAAGATTGTAAAGACCTGAGGCGGACGGAGATCCCATCAGCCAGTGACAGACAGCGGTCACATCAGATACATGAATGAAATCACGGAGTTGCTGGCCGTCTGCGAAGTCGGGCCGGTGCGACCGGAACAGGTTGACATATCCGCGATCCCGGATCTGGTTGAAGGCGTGGAAAATCACGCTGGCCATTCTGCCCTTGTGATATTCATTAGGACCATACACGTTGAAGAATTTGAGGCCATACCAGCGAGGAGGAGTATTCTCCTGAACCAGCGCCCATTTGTCGAACTCATTCTTCGAAACACCGTAAGGATTGAGGGGCTGCAGCTTTTCGGGCAAGTCATGGGCGTCAGAATAGCCCAATGCTCCGTCTCCGTAAGTGGCGGCAGATGATGCGTATACCAGGGGGATGCCGTCCCTCGTGCACCATTCCCAGATCCGCCTGGAATAATCCACATTCAATCGTTGGTGCACAGAATAATCGAACTCTGTAGTATCGGTTCTGGCACCCAAATGGTAACAGGCTTCGATCCCGGAGGATTGTTCTTGCAACCAACTGAAGAAATCATCCCGATGGATCTTCGTCCGGAATTTCTTGCCTTCTAGGTTCGGATCCTTGTCTGACCGCGAGAAGTCATCAACGAGGATCAGATTTTCGGCACCAACATCATTCAGGAGTCGGACCAGACAACTGCCGATGAATCCTGCTGCACCCGTGACTACGATGCACTTTCCGTCCTCAACGGATCGGTTTGTGGAACGTATGGCGACGCCGGGTGTTTGCATGGTTTATTCTGATTGATATCCATGAAGATGGGCCTCTATGGCCGTATCATATCTATTTTTCCATTCTGCGACCTGTCCCCACTCGGCCCCGTCGACCCGGATGCCTCCGTCGGTGACGGTACCGATCTTCAGCATCGGTATTCCTGAGGATGCAACCGCATCTGCAAAGGCTGGATAGGCATCGGCAGGGAGGCTGACAACAACACGGCTTTGGGATTCCCCGAACCAGCAGGCATCCTTTCTGACGGGCAGATCGACTGCCACATCAAATCCGAATCCGCCGGTCATGGCACTTTCGAGCAGGGTGATGAACAGACCTCCTTCACTCACGTCGTGGGCGGAAGAGATCATCTTGTCCCGGATCAGCCGGGCAACGGTCTGCTGCAGACCGACTTCATCATTAAGATCGAAATGCGGCGCCGGAGAAAATTCTACGCCGTGATATTTATGCAGGTATTCGGATGATGCAATATCATTGTTTACAGCACCCAAAAGACAAATAACATGGCCTGCCTCTTTGAAATTGAGGGTCATCCGGTCATCCAGGTCTTCGAGCAGTCCGACCATGCCGATGGTTGGTGTCGGGTAGACCGCTCCTTCGGGGTGCTGATTATAGAAACTTACGTTACCACCGGTGACGGGTGTATCGAAGGCCAGACAGGCCTCTCCCATTCCTTTGATGGCGTGAACGAACTGGTAATAGACTTCAGGATCATATGGGTTCCCGAAGTTGAGGCAGTTGGTTACGCCCAGGGGCAGACCGCCACTGCATACAATATTGCGGGCAGCTTCGCTGACGGCGATCATACATCCAACCTGAGGGTCTGCATATACGTATCGACTGTTGCAGTCTGTCGTCATGGCCAGTGCCTTCCGCGTGCCTTTAATCCAGACGATGGGCGCATCGGTGGGTGCGTTCGTGGACGTATTGGCCGTACCGACCATGCTGTCGTACTGATGATAGATCCAGCGTTTGCTGGCGATGTTGGGAATCACAACGAGTGCTTCGGCCACGGCCCGCAGATCTTCAGGGACCGGGATGGCGTCTGCGGAGAAAGCCCTGATCTTCTGCATGTAGGCAGGTTCGCGATATTCCCTTTCATAAACGGGCGCACCGCCGCCCAGCACCAGGCTTTCAGCGGGGAGTATCGCTTCCTCGGCACCGTTCATGAAGAAACGCAGCATGCCATCGTTGGTCACTTCCCCGATCTCGGAACAGGGCAAGTCCCACTTATCGAAGATCTGCTGCACTTCTGCCTCGCGGCCTTTCTTCACGATCATCAGCATCCTTTCCTGGCTTTCACTGAGCAACAACTCCCAGGCTTTCATATTTTGCTGACGCTTGGGCACTTTGTCGAGATCGATGCGCATGCCTACTCCGCCTTTGGCGCTGGTTTCAGCGGTGGAGCAGATGATACCTGCGGCTCCCATGTCCTGCATACCGACGAGGGCACCGGTGGGTATGACCTCGAGACAGGCTTCCAAGAGTTTCTTCTCCTGGAACGGATCTCCGACCTGAACGGCGGGAAGATCCTGGGCGCTGTCCTCTGTGATATCTCCGGAAGCGAAGGATGCGCCTCCAATACCGTCCTTTCCGGTGGCGGAACCGACGATGAAGACCGGATTCCCCTTGCCTTCGGCCGTGGCGCTGATGGTTTTACCCACTTCCACGATGCCGACGCTCATGGCATTGACCAGGGGGTTGGTATGATAGCAGGGTTCAAAATAAACTTCTCCTCCGACGGTCGGTACCCCGAAGCAGTTGCCATAATGACCGATACCGTGTACAACTCCGCTGACAAGGTGTTGTGTCTTGGCGTCTTTGAGATCACCAAAGCGAAGCGAATTAAGGGCGGCGATGGGCCTGGCACCCATGGTGAAGATATCCCGGTGGATACCGCCAACACCCGTTGCCGCTCCCTGGAATGGCTCGATGGCGGAGGGATGGTTGTGAGACTCGATCTTGAACACCACGCCCAATCCGTCTCCTATGTCAGCAAGGCCTGCATTCTCCTCTCCCGCTTTTACCAGCAGTCGGCTGCCATCCCTGGGAAGCGTTTTCAGCCAGCGAATGGAATTCTTATAGCTGCAATGCTCACTCCACATGACGGAATAAGCCGCCAGCTCAGCGAAATTTGGGGTTCTGCCCAGGATGCGGCATATGTGGGTAAACTCATCCGGAGTGAGTCTCAACTGTTGGGCCGTTTCTACGGTCGTGATCTCCATGTACAAAATAATATCTGCAAAGGTAACGGACAGGACTTGAAGATCGATTCCGGACGATCCAATATTTATGATTGGATGGCGGAGGTGCGTCAATAAAACTCTCCAAGAGTCGGCAACTCTCCAAGAGTGGG
>CAJBZC010000518.1 GCA_903959965.1 uncultured bacterium | reverse complement strand
GTGTGTATATACCGATTGAAAAGTGTACCAGATTCCGGTTGAAAAGTGTACCACCAATTGCGGGTTAAAACCCGTCCATTTGTGTCACAACAAATGGGCACAAAATGCTGCAAATGGAGACAAGTCACCAGATCATTTTGCTACACTATCGGGAGGGCCTCAGCATTCGAAAGATTGCCAGCCAGCTCAACATTCATCGCAAGACCGTAAAAGCCCGGATAGACCAGCACGAGCGTTATAAAGCAGCCTCCGTGGCTGAAAAGGAGGATCCATCTACCGCGATCGGCCAATATCTGCACAAAGGGGCATCATATGATTCTTCAGGCAGGGGCAAGCGGAAAATGACCCCTGCGATCATTGCCATCATTACAGAATGTTTGCAGGAGAATGAAGTCAAAAAGCACGATGGCAGGCAGAAACAACAGTTGCGCAGGATAGACATTCATGAGCGCATATTGAAAGGGGGGCATTCCATAAGTTATTCAGTATTATGTGATTACATTCAGAAAACCCTATGTGTCCGAAAGGAGACCTTCATCAGGCAAGCGTATGCTGCCGGTGATGTGTGCGAGTTTGACTGGGGAGAGGTGAAGCTTAAGATCGACGATAAATATCGTCGCTATCAGCTGGCGGTGTTCACCTCCGCTTATAGCAACTATCGTTTTGCCGCGTTGTTCATCCGCCAGGATACCCTTTCGTTCAAGGAGGCCCACATCAATTTTTTCGAGCATATCGGCGGTGTATTCCACCAAGTGGTGTACGACAATATGCGGGTGGCCATAGCTGAGTTTGTCGGTAAGACAGAAAAACACCCGACCACAGCACTGCTGGAGCTGAGCCGCTGGTATCAGTTTCAATGGCGGTTCTGCAATACCGCGCGAGGCAATGAAAAAGGCCATGTCGAGCGCAGTGTGGAATATGTCCGCCGCAAAGTGTTTGCTTTCCGGGATGCGTTCGCCAGTTTGCAGGAAGCCCGGGAATACCTGCGCGATCGATTGATTGAGCTGAATGAGCGCACTGCATGCAATGGTCAACAAAGTCCGGCATCCTTGCTGAAGTTGGAACGCGCTCATCTCTACTCGCATCCCGGCGATATGGAATGCTTTAACGGTGAGCACCTGCGGGTGGATAAATACTCCACTATCTGCCTTTCTACCAACCGTTATTCTGTACCGGATTACTTGTGCGGTCGCATGATCTTTGTCAAAGTGTATGCCAGTCATCTGCGTATATACGACGACAATCAGGTGGTATGCACACATGAGCGTTCATACGAGCGGCATAGCTGGCAGATCGACCTTAACCATTATCTCACCACACTCCAACGGAAACCGGGCGCTGTAACTGGTTCCGTGGCCTTAAAGCAAGCTCCGGCATGGCTTCAGTCCATGTATGCTGATCACTTTAGTCATGATCCCCGTGGTTTTATAGAACTATTGCAGTACTGCCAGTACAATGAAGTGCCGGATCAACGACTCAAATCCTGTGTGCAGGAGCTATGCAGACAATATCCATCCGGCATTACGGCAGAATATGTCATGGCTACACTGGGTAACCAGCCCATGGTTCCGGTAATGGTTGAGCATACGGGTATAGATCCCATTGAAGTTCGATCGATGCAGAACCTGCTGGAAATGAGTATGATGATGGAGTTTAACTAAGGTGGTTTTTAAAACAATGAATCATGAGCAACGAGATATACAGACAGATCAATCAAATCAGCATGGAACTCCGCCTGCCTGCCTTCAGGAATGACCTGGATGCTTTGGTAGCGAAGGCCACAAAAACAAATGCCCCGTATGAACAGTTGATCCTTGAACTGCTTCAGACAGAACTGGAAACACGCCTGATCAACCGGAAAAAGGCTCAGCTGCGCATTGCAGGCTTTCCGCAGTTAAAACATTTACAGGATCTTGTGCGCACAGAACTGCCTGCAGACGCTGTCGAGAAGTTGCCTGTGCTGGAAACACTCGATTTTATCAAGTCCGGCCAGAATGTGATCCTTGGCGGAAGTCCCGGAACAGGAAAGACGCATATCGCAATAGGGCTGGGCATCAAAGCCTGTCAGGCTGGTCATACGGTGTTGTTTACCACGGTATCAAGACTGCTCACACAGATCAGGGAATCGCATTCCAGTCGCACACTGCGCAGCCTCGAGATGAAATTTGAGAAATACGACCTCGTGATCTGCGATGAGTTTGGCTATATCTCCTTTGACAAAGCAGGCGCAGAAATGCTCTTCAACCATCTTTCACTCAGAACCGGTATCAGATCCACGATCATGACATCAAACCTCGCGTTTGAAAAATGGAATGATGTTTTTGGAAACGATACCGTGTTGACCGCAGCCCTACTAGACAGGCTAACCCACAAGGCCCATTTGGTCAATATGAACGGGAAATCATTTAGAATGAAAGAAACCCGGAAAATGCAGCAGACGAAGAAGTAATGCTCAGATAACCGGCGGTATTCCTGGCAGGTTGCACCTCTGCAGAGCCTGGTTCCGCTTCCCTCCGGTCAAACGAAAGTAACGCAAACCCCAATAAAAAAAGGAGGAAATCATGAAAAAATAAACATCATCTGATAAAGAAAAAAAGAACCAAAAAAAGAAAACAATGGCATGGGCTACGCCCATAACATCTTTTTAAACAGGTTTTCTAAGGCATAAGTATCCAAGCATATTATAGCCGAAATCAAACTACATTTATGCCCCATTAGGTGGTACACTTTTCACCCGGAATAGTGGTACATAATTGAATCGGTAGAAGCAGGTATGCGTGTAATCCTCCACGATGGAGGCCTCTTTCACCAGGTCGTCGTTGGTGAAATCTGTGCCCATCCATGACTGGCTCATCATGGAGGGTGGCAGTTTGATGTTGCGTTCGATGGAGGGGATCCAGTTCAAGACTTCCCGGGTTTTGCGCAGGTAGGCAATGCCCTTGTCACGAGCCGGGAACTGGATGAGGATGAGGGCATCGGTGCGCGCGGGTCCAGAGCTTCAGGGTCATCTCGCGAGACCATCCCGCCCGGATGGTTCGGATCGTCAGGGAGGAGACGGAGGTGTTTCCCCGGCTGCGCTCGTCGGCCTGGCGTACCAGTTCCCGGGCATCCTGTTCGATAGACAGACCTGTCAGCATCATCAGATTGACGATCAAAAAGATATGTCGAACTATATGTCAACTTCGGCATTATTTCCTGACCAATCCATGACATGAATCATTGATCCAAATGATGAATAATCAATGAGTAAAATGTTAAATGTGAAAAAACTGACGGAAATACTTGAAAAGGAGTATGTTTTTTCGTATATTTACGTACTTCAGTATCGTAAAACTCCGATTGCGCCAAGCCATGAAGCAAAACGACATCTTATTCGCTGTAACGGTCATCCTGATCATCCTCGTTACGGTCGTATCCTGAGCAGGGACCTCTTTGAGCACGCCCTACAACTTGACTGTCATCTAGCCTGACAGCTTGCATCGGATGCATTAGTGCACAAATTCCGTGAACATATTCGGGGCACGATACATACCCATTATACGCCTGAGCATCTCGTAGCGGGCAATCCCTTCCAATCTGATTGTCTGATGACGAACAACGCACCCGCCAGTGGTTGTGCTTCGAGTTGCGCTGCGGTCAATCCTTCGCGGGCGGAAGTGATGTACAGATCCCGTAGGTCGGATCCTCCGAAGGTACAAGAGGTGACGTTCGAGACAGGTAATTTGATTTGGTCGATTATCGTTCCTGTGTTTGGATCCCAACGGGTTACCTGCCAGCCTCCCCAATGTGCGACCCAAAGCATACCCTCTGCGTCGATGGTCATCCCATCAGGTGCCCCTGCTGAGCGAGGGATCTTGAAGGCAGTACGACGCCGGTCGATCGAGCCGGTAGCATCATCGTAATCGAAGCAGGCCACTTCGAAAGTGGGTGTATCGATATAGTACATTTTTTTTCGGTCAAGGCTCCAGGCCAGTCCGTTCGAGATGGTCACGCCGGTGACCATCCGATGCAAACTGCCTTCTTTTCCAACGAGATAGAGGCTGCCATGCGGTCCGCTACCGGAGATCGGCATAGTGCCGGCCCAGAAGCGCCCGGCGGGATCGCACTTGCCATCGTTGAAGCGATTGTCGGGCAGGTGGCTTTCCGGGGTAAATCTTCGGGTGATCGTGCCCGTTAGTATGTCGATGTCTGCGATGCCGCTGCGGATGCCGGCGATCAGGTGTCCGCTTTCACGCAGGGCGACGACGCCGACCATTTCACCGAGATCGAGCCGGCGATATTCAGCGGTGGCGGGTTTCAACAAATGGACATGGCCTCGGATGATGTCCACCCAAAGTAGGGTGCCGGTGCGGTCGTCCCATACGGGACCTTCTCCGAGCTGACTGAGGGTGTCTCCTACTCTTTCGATGTTGCGTGCCATGGTTCAGTATGGATTGGGGCTGACGGAGGTCCATCCACCGTCGATGATGAGGGATTGTCCGGTGATGTGACGAGCCTCGTCGGATACCAGGAAACGGGCGGCGGCGGCGATATCAGTCACCGTGGCGGGCCGGCGCATGGGGGTGATCTCAGACCAGATGGCCTTGTAGTTTGCATCTTCGAGGGTCCTTTCAGTAAGGGTGGCGCCGGGGGCGACAGTGTTCACATTGATGCCATATCCCGAGAGTTCTATTACCAGGTTTTTGGCGAGCATCTCGATGGCCGCCTTGGTCATGGCATAGGCTGCGAGGCCTTTATGCGCCTGATGTCCGACCACGGATGACATGAACAGCAAAGACCCACCCTTCCCCTGGCTGACCATCTGCCGGGCGGCGGCCTGGGCGAGGAGAAAGGTGCCTGCGGCATTCAGATCCAGCACACGTCGCAGGTCAGCTTCCGGATAGGACAGGAAGTCGCCGAAGAGGGTAATGCCCGCGTTGGCGATGACAATATCGAGTCCGCCGAAATGGGTCACGGCTGCATCGACTACTTGTTTAATAATGTCCGCCTGCCGGGCATCTCCGGTTACGATCACATAATCACCGAGTCCAGACAGTTTTCCGCCGGCGGATTCAGCGAGTTCTGGATCAATATCATTCAACACGACGCGGCAGCCGTCTTCCAGTAAAGTTCGGCAGATCTCGAGGCCGATGCCCTGTCCGGCACCGGTGACGATGGCGGTTTTTCCTTTGAGGCGACTAC
>CAJBZC010000517.1 GCA_903959965.1 uncultured bacterium | reverse complement strand
TCAGGAACACTTCCTGTACGACTTCTTCTGCCTGGTAATCGGATTTCAGGAGATCCCTGGCCACCGCATAAATGCGTTTCCAGTGCCTCAGAAAAAGGGCATCATATGCCCGGGTATCGTCCCGGCATACGAGCATGGCAAGCTCCTGATCGTTCAGTGATGAAATGGCAGGCAATCTCTCCCGTTTAGTTCAGGTTCGTATATATCAAATATAACGATCGGGTTGGATATTTCCTCACCATTTTTTCAACCAGAACGGCACGAAAATGATGAAGTCAAACGGAAAGATGAGATTGGCAGCACATTGAATCCGCGTCAAACCACATCCTTATCCTCAAATTCAAAGACTTCAGGAGCCACATTCTCCGCAGCCGCGCCCTTGTCCAGTGCCTCTTCCAGACGTGCACGGCGGGCATTTACTTCCGCGATGATACTATCCAGCACCAATGATCCCTCCGGCTTCAGGATCTCGTCCAGGCGCGCCAGAATCCGCGTAGACAGATCCAGTTCCGTTTCCGCCGTATCCAGCTCCGTCTCGATTTTCTGTAACAGCTGCTGCTTAGTGGCCAACCGTTGCTCATATCTGGCCTTCCCCTGGTCGATCTTCTTTTCGTACCATTCTGGCGACTGCCTGTGCAACCCGGATTTCAACGAGAAACTAAAACCGTGTGATGCCTTTTTGTTTGCTTCCGCCAGCTTGCCCTCCTGACGGGTCAACCAGCCCCTTTGCGTTTCTGCATACTGATCTATTTGCTGCCGGTTGTTCTGCTGTTTCAAAGACAAGGCATCCTTCTTGCTCGTGGCCTGTGTAATAAGTCGGTCGAAACTCCCCTTGATCCTGGTACGATGACGAGCAATGGCGGCAGCCCCCTTCTCATCGGTCAACTCGGAGTCTGGCATCTCTATATCCTCAAGTGCTCTGTTCAGCGCATTGATGGTCCGGGTATAGTTCTTACTGCGCAATTCATTTTTAGGCGGGGGAATACCGAGCGCTTCGCCTTTCTTCGCGGGATTCTTTACATCCTGGAAGATCTGCGTACTCTCATCCCGTATCGGCTTTCGGTTTAGAAGATCATACCCTCCCTTGATGTGCGACTCACCGAGGTCCCAGGTCTTGAACGTAAATTCGTAAAGCTCCTTCTCGAAGAAATACAAGACTTTGACCTCTCCGCCGGCCGATAGACTGGCGGACATCTTCGCACCGATGTCATAATCTGCTTCCAGGGATTCCATGTTATAACCGCCAGACAGGCTGGCCCTTCCGCTGAAACCGAGCGATGCCGTGGCTTGTGCGGTGATCGCGCCCTTGATATAGGCTCCGATATAGACCAGCATCGAACTGCCTACACCGGCCCCGACCTTGATATACAATCCCAGTTCCGGATTCATGGTCACATTACCGGAAGCCTCGATGGCGTCATTTGCATAGCGCAACGCCAGCGCCAGGTCCACGGTCGCCTTGGCATGACCGCCAATGGTGACGCTTGCCTCCATCGGCACCGGGGTGGCGAAGGGAATGGTGAACCCCGTCGAAAAGGAGGCTCCCCCTTCGAAGAAAGGCACGAATGTGCCGAAGAGATCGATGCCTTTAGCCTGGGCATCCAGTGCCGCCTCGGTAATGCGGGGCACAACGCCGTCGCCGGGCGCCCATTCTGCACTGGCCGACCCACTCACTTCCAGCCACTCTCCCACGCCGAGGCGACCCTGCATCTCCTGCAACAATACCTTATATCCATCGGCAGATTTTTCAATCACCGCCAGGGGAGGTGTGAATTTAAAGCTGCCGACCGAAAACTCACGGTTGATCCCGACTTCGAGCCTGTCCCAGTCAAAGGTATCCTTCCCGATGACGACGTTGGTACCGGTCCCACTGAAACTGCCGCCCCCCAGGAAATCCAGTCCCGTCAATGACACGGATACCGAGCCCATGGTCAGCAGTCCAGTGGCCTTATCGAAACTTATCCCGCTGCCTGACAACGCCACATGGTCAAACGCCGTGATATCTATCGCCCCTTCGGAGACCGTAAAAGTGTCGATCGCCCCGCGTTGTGTATCGTACACCATTTCGATGCCCGCTTCCGCCTTATCAACCACGATCGCACCGCCATCTGACAAATTAAAGGCGATCTTTCCGGTTCCCTTGACGAGCCATCCGCCGGCTCCGCCCCGCTCCAGGGTAAGGGTGGGCTGCTCTACCCGGATCCCCGGCAGGGGTTCATAGACATCCGCTCCCGAAAGTGTCACCGATGAAAAATCGATGCCTTTTTCCTTTGCATAGGATATGTCCTTGGCACTCGCCGTCAAAGTCTGCCCATAAAACGTCAAGCTTACAGCCCCTTCCGAAGCAGTGAGCGCCTTTGTTGACTCATCATAACCGACCCCCTTCACGTTTAGGTTCAGGGCATTGAAAAGGGTGACATCCATCGTACCATCAGACACATTGAATGACTTGACCGCGCCTTCCGCCAACCCGTAAGTGACAGAGACGTTCGCTTCTGCCTTGTTGATCTTCAATCCGGCCATTCCGGCCTCAATGCCCAGCCGACCGGATCCGTGGATATCCCATCCCGCAGCCGTCTTTTCCAATGTCAGCGCAGGCCCCTCCACAAATAAGCCCGAAACCGGCTCAAACCTGTCCGCACTCGAAATGGTGGCCGTGGCAAAGGAGAAACCCTCCGGCCGTGCATATCGGATATCAGACACAGATCCCGTGAACGTCTTTTCCATGGCTGTGACCGACATCTCACCGGAGGTAGCTGTGAACACCCCCGACGCATAGGAAAGTCCCTGAACCTTCATATGCATACATCCGAACAGTCCGACAGACAGCGAAGCATCCCGGATCACCGGGTCAATGATCTTGCGGGTAGCGAAATCATATCCGATGGAGACCTGTCCTTCCGCAGTGAGTTTATCCACCGGGCCGGCTGCAGGCGCATCAATGAACAGCCCACCGGAACCGGTGATACTGTACCCGCCCGACAGGGATCGAATAACAAGTTCCGGAGCGGTCACCCGGAAGCCTTCCGTCACCTGAAGGTCCCCTGAAAACTGAAGATTAAGCTCAGAAAACTGAAAACCCTGCGGGGTGACCGCCGCATTTTTGAGTGTGCCCGTCGCCACTCCGGAGGCCAATGTAACCTCCAGTGTAACCTCCCTGACCCGGAAATTTTGCTCGGTCAATGCTCCCACATCGATGCCGGATGCCCGGGCCTTGAAATATGGAGGCACCTGCACCCCGACCTCCAGCTGACCGAGTTGGGACTCCATCAGGTTCAGTGTTCTGAGCTTCTCGACATCGTCGGGATCCTTGGAACTGCCATGCTTATCCCGCCATACCCGGATCGCATCCTTTACTTGCCAGGCCTTTCGAAAGACATTGACAAAAGCATCAAATGAGGCGATCTCTCCGGTAGCCGACTGTTGATAGGATTCGAAAATAGGCTGTATCTGCTGGAACGATGACGGGCTGCCGAGCACGGCCTCCTTGATCTTGGCGCCGGTCGTGACCTTGTCATCCATCGAAGCAAGTTCCACCTGCCTGCCTTCGACCTGCAGGGCGGAAACGATCCGTTCGATGGATGTCTTTTTTCTTCTGTCGTTATCGTTCTTGGGGTCCTTATGTCTTCCAATCCATTTCTGTCCGGTGGAGATCACCTGCGGCCGGATGGAAGCCTTTTCTTCGGGCTTCTTCGCCTGGCTATACCGCGCCACCACATCGATCATCTCTTTGAAGGAAGTATCCTGGCCCATCAGACTGAGGAACTTGGCACCGAGGGACAGTTCCCCCTGCAAAAGCAGGAGTTCCTGATCGATCGACACGCTTGCTCCAGCCCCCGGGGAGGCCGGAACCGATCCGCCCGCGTCCGGCCTCGCGTCTGCTTTCGCCGACAACTGTTGCAGTCCGGACACCTGCTGACTGGCGTCTGCCATGCTGGTGAGCCGGTCCAGCCCGCTATCGGAAACGCCGCGCGCCTCCTGACCGGATGGCTCCCGTTCACGACCGGGATTGACCCGCTCCTGCACCATGTCTGCAGCCTTAGGCATAATTTAGTCTGAAAGCGACGGAATCCGTAATACCCGATTGAGTGATCCGACCTATACGCCTTCCCGAAGTTATAATGTAATGATTTTTAATGATATTACAAAATAAAATCGCCCCATCATGGTTTGACCCCACCGCCTCCGCCTCCGAGCAGTTTACCTGCAATAAGGGTAAACAGCAGACGAAAAATGTACAGTATGACCAATATCCCGAAAAACACCAGGATGGAAAGTTCGATAATGAACAGTTTTTCCATCCGATTGACGGTGAATGCTTCCGTCGACAGCGGGAGTTGTTCCATCACAACGGGTAAGAGGCAAAGCGCTCCCAGGCTTAGCAAGATGAAAAAACCCAATTCCCGTATCAAAATCTTCATGTGGCGATGCATTGATCATGGCCTGCGCATCTGCATGGCCTTGGTGAGTCTGAAGATGAAATATCCAACCAGGATACCCGTCAGAAATGCCGCGGTCTGACGTATTCCTCCGGCACCAAACAATCCGAGATACGAAAGCAGAGGAACCAGCAGGACCGTACTCAGCAGGATATAGAGAAAATAATTGAACCCATTATAGAAGACAGAAGCCCTAACCCGCCAGTCAGTGAAGGCTATGAAAAAGGCCACTACCACTGTGATGGCGAAGGCCACGGCGGCAGTCATAAGCAAGTCGCGATGCCGCAGCATCCAGTCGGCCAGACGAACGGGATATCCCTTGACGGCCGTTACCGGATCCCGCACCTGGACGGTATCTGTAGCAAACTTATCGCGTACCACCCGCCAGATCTCGGGCTGTCCCTGCTCGTATCCAAGGGCCCACAAACCCACCCCCTTAAGTTTTCTGGCAAGTGCCAGGTCAATTTTGCGACTCAGTGTGTAATCATCATCGAACCAGCACTCGATGGACGTACTGTCCGGAAATTCCAGCAGATAATTGTTGGTCATCGACCAGGGATCGAGGTTAGGCGTCAGCGTATAGGTTGTATCGGTGGCGACGTAGAGTTTCCGTACTTCTTCATAGGTGACCTTACGGTCGAATTGCTGATTATAATATCCTTTCGGATCCAGGGTTCCTCTCCACTGACTTCCGTACAATGGAAGAGCAAGCACGGCCTGTTCCGGATCCAGTCCCGACTCCGCGTACCTGCGCAATGTCCTGTCCAGACTCGGCCCATCACCCTGTTCAGTCATCATCGGGGCAACAGCACCCTTCGCTTCATCTTCCTGATCATACTCAAAGCCCTGCACCACCAGGAAGTCAGCCATCCGATGGAGTTCCGGCAGATCGAAGACCCTTTCGGGATCTTCTGAGGGCAGGACGATGGTGATGACCGATCTGTTGGCAACCACTGCCCGCACCCGCGTATTCAGCTGTCCGACAAACTGCAGAAATGCCAGTCGGTCGTCCGCTGACAAATCCTGAAAATTGATCTCTACCCCGTCTGCCTGTTTGAGCTGAACGAGCCTGGCCACAGAGTCGGCCAGGGTAGACCATGACTGTTCCCGGGAAAGAAAAAGGGAGGTCTGTTCGCGACCCGAACAGGCGACGGACAGCAGCACGCTGGTTTTGTGCTGATGGGCAGAATCCACCATCTCGGTCGTTCGCCACATGTCCATATCCTCCGGATTAAGGTATCCTCCGGTGGCCGGATCTACCATGTAGGCGAAAAATGAAATCGTAGTGATGAGCTGCATCGGATATCCGCGCCAGCGTTCCCCCATCCACGTAGGATGCCAACCATATACCTCAGCGCCTCTGCGGATCCGACGACGGGTGCTGTCAGCATAATAGAAAACACCGCCCGAACTATCCCATTGGAGGCGATCCGCGGCACCTTCCGGATTGCCGGGATTCAGGCTCGAATAGAGAAAAGAATACCTGTCAAAAAGTTTTTTATGTTCAATCGGACTGAGCAGGATGGAGTCTGACTTCTTGTCGGCACCTGGTACTTTTTTCATTAATCGCTCCGCCGTTCGCTGCAGGAGGGTGTACTCCGAGGATACACGACGGACGCTGTTCTTCATGCTGGCATATTCGCGGCTGCAGCCCGCCAGCAGCAGGCAGAGGGCAATGCCCGGAAAAATTTTCGATATGACGTATGTTGGTTTCACAGATATGAGAGCATGATGAAATCCCGGCAAGTCCTCCGGATGATCTCGGTTTCTTCCGAATGTGTATCCACAAATACACCGACCAGCTGCAGGCTCGCCGTAGTAGTATAGATCTTTGAAAGGTTTTCGATTTCAAGGCGTAGTTCAGGCAAGGCTGCACCGGTGGAGTCCAGGTGAAAAGCTCCGAAATACCGGCGGGGATTGGCCGTAGCCCGCATGCCCGCACCCTCGTGCAGCCGACCTTCGGGATCCCGCAACAGGGTACGGGTTCCGGCCCGGATGATGATCCGCAGATCCACCGGTCCTTCGTCAGGCAAACGCACCATGCCGCTGCGACGCAATTCTGTGAGCACGTAATCAGAAAGCCCTTCGGTCAAAGAGTCCGCCGGGCCGGCGATCCGGTATCCCCAGCCGATGCAGCGTCTGTCTGCCGGCAGCGCAACATTCATCAGGGCACGGGATACCCGGGTGATGTCACGCTTCGAAGAAAGCCTGAGGGGTTGAAACAGGAGTCGTTCGGCAATGGTATCCTGTTGCTCAATCATCACTTTTGCCACGTCAAACAAGGTATCACAGATGTATTTCAAAGAGAACCTGGCCGCCGCCGGTCGATTGGTGACCACCAGCCGGCCTTTCGAACGCAACGGACCCTTGTTTTCCAGGTTGATGGTCACGATTCCGTCGGCTTCCGCGATGAGTTCGTTCTTCAGTTCAAAACGTTTGGAATTCCGGCTGGCGGTGAATCGCACCTCCTTACCTTCCACCACTTCATATTCATCGAATCCATGGCCTTTCAGGATCTGATATTCTATCGTCAGGGTGTCTCCTTTCTTTACGGAATAGCTCAGGCTCTTGATACCACCGAGCCGGTTCAGGGTGAAGATGAGGTTGGCCAGGACCCTGGGTTCGGATTCCATCCCGGGAAAATAACGCAACAGTGGCATATCCTCCTTCGGAACGGCCACCACTTTCTTCTGTTTGAATATGGCATAGAAACTGTCCGCACGGCTGCGTGCAACGGCTTCCGGATCCGACATCTCCCGGATCCCTGTCGCCGACATGAGTCGATCCACCGCACTTGACCTGAACAGGTTGAAGTCCTCAATAAGCAGTCCCGTTCCATCTTCCAGGGATGAAAGTTTAAGCTCCTTCATCCGGAGCTTATCCTGGATATTAGAGATTTGGGCGTAAAGGATCATCCCCGGCGAAAGCACCATGAGAACCAACAATACAATGCCCCGGATCCTGTTCATGTCAGCGGGTTTTCATTTTGGTGCGAAGCTGCCGGCGAAGTTCCGCATATCGGTTCCGGACATCTGTGGGATCGGGATTGGGTTGCGCCAGCGCGGATTTTTCGGATCGGCGGTTTGCCGGTGCCCGGGTGCCGTGCAAATCCATATTCTGCTGGTAAACGCTGCGCATGAACTTGATCTTGAATTCGTGTTCACTGATGCGGACGAGGTTGTCGTACGGGCCTTCCGGCGCCAGGAGCTTGGACAGAATAGGCGTGATCTCGACCAGCATCAGCAGCAGCGTGATGGCAAAGGAAGCGAGCGTACCCAGCTTTCCCAGGGCCTGCAGGCGGGCCAGGAAGCCTTCGGAAAAGGCCGTCTCTGCCAGACGACGAGCCTCCGTGTTTTCGGCGCTGATACGGCCGCGTTCCTGCGTCAGGTCTGCCAGGGCCGCATCGATCCGGGTCTTTTCCCGCTCGAATTCACGGACATATTCTTCGTATTTGAGTTGCTTCGCCTTGCATTCCGAGCCGCGTCCCTTCAACCCCGTGCCGCAAGTGCCGTCGCATTCACAGATGTACTCCTGATAGTATTTCTCACGCAGCCGGAAATAACCATCGAGTTCATGCTTCAGGGCCAGGGTTCGGGTATCATGAACAGACAGCCGTTCTTCGTGAGCGCGGCGCATGGTCTCCAGCTTTTCTGTCCGCTGTTCGGCCAGGATCTGGCGCACTTCCGACCGGAAGATCTCGAGTTCCAACGGACGCGCCACCACGATTGCGATGGCACCGGCAAGCATGATCCGCGGGATGGCCTGCAGGCATTCCTTCCATAAATCCCCCTGTTTGCGGAAACTCGCCACAATGAAACGATCCAGGTTGAAGATGATGAGCGCCCAGAGCAGCGCTAAGGGAATGCTGAAGAGGACGTTATCGAGCACGACCTGCAGGGCGAAATATGACGACAACAAAGCCAGCAACGATGTAAACAGCACGGTAAGTCCCGTGCTGGTATGCTTGATCCACTCGGATGTCGGGCACTGTGCAAGCAGGTCCGGACTGCTGCCTGCGCAGAAAACCAGGAATCTCGCGATATGGCTGTTTGGATCTGTCACCGGGTGAAATAATTCATAAATCGTTTATAGAGCCTGCGCAACACCACTCCGATACCGCGGCCTGAAGAACCCGTTTTACGAAATTTCCAGGGACTCGCTGCTCTTCTGCCTTCCCGCACGACGGTGGACATCTGCTCATCCATCGTCACTACTTCCAATTCAACGCGTTCGTCACCGAAAGTGGTTTTCAATGTGAAAATATATTTTTCATCCCGGAATACCCGAATATTATGGTCTCCCACCGATGCGAGACTTCCCATGCGTTCCTCAGACAGGAGCGCAGAGGCTGGTGATGCCCATTCGATGCGGATCTGGTCTCCACGGAGCACCGCATAACTGAATCGTCCGCTGAAGGCCGATTCCAGCGGGATGTATAGTCTCGTGGCAGGATCCAACACACTAACGGACACCCGCAGGAGTGAAGGTTGCGCCAGCCGGACAAGCAGGGATTTCATGCGCATCCCATTGCGATTGCCGGCCTTGATCCTGAAAAGCGTGTCTTCATATAGTGGGATGGACAAACGACCTTCCGGCTCCAGAGGCCCCACACCCGGATCCATCTCGATGAAGTCTGCATTCCGCACATCCCAGATGATCTCCACGGGCTGGCCTGGATCCGCCTCTTCGACCGGACACTGCAGGCGGATCTGCACTTCGTCCAGCGCCGGATCCATGCGCTCACCGCTCTGGAAGATCCGGCGGAAGAAACGGGTGCGGTCGACCACAAGGGCCATGACATCGGCCACTTCTCCGTAATCGGATGGGCTGATCAGGTGCTTGCGATCAATGATCGCGAATCGCTCGGGATCGGCCTCCTTTTCCTGCAGGTTCAGCGTGACCACTTCGACCCCTGAAAGCACCAGCCGCTTTCTGACATTTACATAGCGTAACTGCCTGTCGGCCACACGTTCCAGCAACACCATCTCCACATACACGCCCCGGTTGACCAGTCGGAACAACTCCGCCTCCATGGTTTGAAAATCAGCCGCAGTAAGAACAAGCTGTACCTGGGCCTGCACACGCCGGAGCTGGGCAGCGACCTCAGTCGCCCAATCTTCTGGCCAGTACAGGTAGTGGAACATATATGTGTTCAATTAAATAGTGATCGTTTATTGCTTGGATGTCTTACCCTCTTTACCGAGTTCTCGAACGACACCATGGATGATGTCATCCCGATGGATCTGGGAAGATCCCCGGCCCCGGGCGCTCAGCCAGGCAAATTGCACGGCATTGGTGATGGCGCCGCCAGATACTTCGTAGTCTCTGGCCACCACCCGGATATCTACATCCGAAGCCAGTTCGAATGGAGCCAATTGGCCACGCCATATCAACTCCCGCTCCCGCGCATCCGGCATGGCAAAATGTACAATGCTCTGAAATCGGCGTATGAAAGCCCGGTCGATGTTGGGTTTCAGATTGGTCGCCAGGATCACCAGCCCATCGAACTGCTCGATCCTTTGCAACAGATAGGACGTCTCCTGGTTCGCATACCGGTCCTTGGCATCCGATACCTCGGTCCGTTTGGAGAACAGCGATTCCGCCTCATCAAAAAACAGGATCCAGTCCTTGTGTTCCGCCATGCGAAAAACGGTGGAGAGGTTCTTTTCGGTCTCCCCGATATACTTAGATACCAGCTGGGAGAGATCGATGCGGTAAACCGGACGTCCGTGCTCCCGGCCCAGTACCGACACCGTCAATGTCTTTCCCGTCCCCGGCGGCCCGTAGAACAACGCCCTGTATCCTTTGCGGAAGGCCCTGCGCAGCGATGCATCCGTTCGGATCTCTTCCTGATGGGCCATCCAGGTACGCATGTGCCTGACTTCCTCCATAATCTTCGGATGGAGAACCAGGTCGTCCCATCCCAGCGGCGTCTCCAGTTTTGCCGCCGGAAAAGTCGGACTGTAGCCAGGCTCCCATTCTTCACCGGTCGTGAGCCTTGACAGCCACTCCTCGGAGATCGCCAACTTGCCCGTCCAGAAAATATCGGAAACGGCTGCAGGATGCAGCCAGAGAATATTATGAGACCTGAAGGGATGCCGTTCCGAAAACCGCCGCTGCACTTCGATACGCGCGCTGATATCGCGTCCCGCCAATACGAAGCAGAGGGTCTCTCCGGTTGGAAAAAATCCCTTGTGATGCGGTGCATCAGCACCTCCGAACTCGGAAAAACTCCGGGAAATGGATTTATTCTGGATAAAAAATCGGTCGAACATCTGGGGAGCCACATGCGGCACAAGTGCCATGGCCAACACCACCCGGTCGAATACATCGAGATTAAAGGACCGGATCAATCGTTCATACTGACTTTCCAACGGATGTTCGGGTGGCGGCACGCCAAGTACGTCGAAGGGGCGGTCCTCGAAATAGGTATGCATACGCAGATCCAGGACGACCGACAGCCAGTCCAGTTCTTTGCGCAGGCAGGAAGACGTATCCTGCTGGTTTTCAGACATGTAAGCTTATTTCCAGTGAACGACGAGTCGCTCGGGCATCCAAGATAGCTGAATCATGGAAATATTCCAAGGAAGACTGTCCATAAGCATGTCGTAAGGCTTGCGCGCCACCACCAGTTCCCATCGATCCTCGACCTTGTAGAGACGCGCTTCCCGCTTCAGGAAAGTCTCGCGGAAGGTATTCGGCCGGGTGGCCTTCATCTTTTCCCAGTTCCTGATGACCCCCTGCAGCATCTTACTGCAGAGTTCCTCCTCTTCCGGCGTCAGATCGATGCTGGCGGGCACCTGAAACTCAAGGGGAGCGCCGCAGAGCAACTTATTGAGCGCCAGCTGGTGCTCCTCCATTTCCGTGGATCCGGTCACCAGGTACTCCGTCAGGCGGATGGCGCGTGACTGTTCCTCCTCTCCGGGAAAGGTCTTGCCGTCCGATAGTCCCAAACGGGTGAACAATCGCCCGAGATATGGCCATAGGATCACCAGTCCTCCGTTCTGTACCGTGATACCGTCGACAGGATTGGAATCCACGTCGGGCTCGTTCATCCGGGTTCCCTCTGCTTCTTCAGGCGGGGGTGCAAGCCGCCGATCCGCTTCTGCGGGTGCCTCCATCAATGCCGGCAGCAGCGCGCGCAGCTCATACCACAGGCTCCGTTCCGGTTCGGAGAATGAGGAGACATCCGCTTGGCGTATCCGATGCCACTGAGGTTCGTCGAATGACAGCATCGCCTGGACCAGCAACAACTTCAGGATCTGGATATCGTGTATAGGCCGGGGGCTTGCCTGCGACCACCAGGCCAGTACCCGTTCCTGACGATCCCGCTCCGATCGCGCGCCGGTCGCACGCCAGATATCGATGTCGAAACGCTTGCGAAAAAGATTCGTCAAGCGGCTCAATCCTCTTGTCAATCCCGGCAGGATCCACTCGTAGAGGTCAGACTCTTCCCGGCCTCCGAATATCTCCCGGATCCTGCGGCGGGCCATCCGGTCCTTTGCATGTAGAAAGATCGTCGCCCTCAAATCCGGATCCCCGGCAGACAGGTGCTGCCAGATCCTGCGGAAAAGAGTCGGGATATCCTCCCCCACGGCATCGGGATGCGATAACCCGGTCCGAAGGAAGAAAACTGTCAGCGCGTCAATATCCGGCAATCGGATGCCCTGCTCCTTCAGTTGACGTCGGACAATAAATTGAAGGAACGGGGAACGGGTCGCCCGCCATGCAGACCGAGGCAAAGCGGAGAGCGTACGTCTGGTCAGTTGGGCAAAGACAGGAATGGCCAGCGCCGCTCGCAGGAAGGCCTCCGTCTGAGCCGCGCGACCACCCCCTGTCATCGCAAAGAAACGGCGATATGTATGAAGAAACCGGATCAAATCAGACTGCCGGACGCGGGTATGCACTGCCAGGTCTGCAAACACTTCCAGGTATCGGCGCAGCGCTGCATCTGAAGTGTTTTCAATCAATCCGGAAAACACATGTTTTGATAATTCCTCCGGCCTGAAGAATTCAAGGGCCCTCGGAACCAGGGTTTCATGCAGCGAAGGCAGCATCAGGAAAGCGCCTGGACCTGCCTCTCTGATATCCGCCACCAGACGTTTGAAGACGGCTTCACCGATTTCAAGACCATCGGCAGAAGGTATGATGCCACTTTCCAGAAAATCCAACACGGATGAAGGGACTTGCACCGATCCAAGCCGGATGCGTCCCTGATCCGAAGATTTCCTGCCGTCAACGGTGGCCGTGGCGGACCATCCGGCAGGCCAGAGCGACAGTAGTTCATCCGTCGTGATCCCCGACCTGGTTGCCAGCATGTCCGCCGCCATCCTCATAAATACGGGCGGCACACCGTCGATGCCCTCCGCCAGGATATCCGCGGGGATCTCTCCGCGGCGAAGGGCCTCCGGCAGACCTGTCAATTGGAAGAGCTCCACCTGCAATCGCCGGGCCGTTTGGTGTAACCAAAGCCGATGCGTGAGTATGATCCTGCGGATAGCCGAAGCTGACTGCTGCCGATCCGGATAGATGCCGGCCGCCTGCAGGAAGACGGACCAGTTTTCGATGACGCGCCGAAGGTCAACGGTGGGCGATAAACGATCCAGCAGGGCTGCCATGCCCTGCGGCGGAAGTGCCCTGGCCAGGCGCTCGGCGGCACGTGCATTCCAGTGTCGTCCGGCAACCCAGCTTTTGAGCACGGAGAGGATCTCCGCTGCATCCCTGCTACCGGGTCGCCACAACGCCGCCAGCGCTTCCGGCGTGATGGTTCCCCTCCACAGACGCTCCGCGAAAGACATGTCCTGATCGGCAGATGCCTCCGCATCATCCATACGCACTGTCGGTATATCCATACCAATCGCATGTAGATGGTCATTCAACACGTCGACCGGCATACCCGCCCTGATCAGTCGCTGATGAACATGGGTCACCGAAGCCGGCGACACCCCTTCAAAGAACTGCTGTGCCTCCAGCCAGGAGCGATGCAACTCATCTTGATCCAGTGTGGCGGACGACAATGCCGCCATCAGGGAGCCTACCAGTGTACGAAATCGTTGACGTCGGGTACCCACGGCCGGTTTGATCGCCAAAGCACGCATCCAGACAGAGAGCACGCGTTGCAAACTCCGTGAAGCCGGCTGCGTCGATTGAGATAATCCGAAATACAGCTCCATCCAGTCGTCCCGCTCCCCGTGCAGCATATCCGTTACATCCTCCGGTTTCAATCCGTCGAGCGATTGGTCTGTTGTCCGAAGGGGATCCTGCAGGGCGCTGAGCATATCCCACCAGCCAATACGACCGGTACGCGTGAGCAGTTTCAGGGCTGTCCGGTTAAGGGCCTGCCGACCGGAATGTTTCCCGGCGGAACCCGGTGACTGCAGCAATGCCTCCAGAAATTCCTCCTGTTTCCATCCGTCACTGGCGGAGCGGTCAAACCAGGTCCGGGTCAGGGAACGTACCTGATCCCCGCGCAATCGGAACCTGGCGGCAACGGCCCTGATGAGTTGACCACGGTCCAACAGTCCGCTTAACATCAGCCCATATCCCTCCCCTGCGTCGTTGAAGACGCGCTCTACGACATGTCCGATCCCGGCCAGTCGCTTCAGATAGTCAGGATGCGATGCCGGATTTGCCGACCGTAACACATGTCCTTCCGGGAATCGCCCCGTATCCAGGATCGCCCGAAGGGTAAGGGCGGCGGTGTCATCTGCAGACAGGCTCACCGATGGTTGCAACAGATCACGATATCGGGAGATCCCGATCCGCTCCAGGCTGCCCGTTTCAGCCGATGCCAGGATCGGAAAGATGAGATCCCGTCGCCTCACACCGATACTCCGGGCAATCTGCGCCGTCCATTGCGCATCGCTGGCGCCGATGAGGGTCTCCCGAAACCGGGCGGACAGCAGTCCGGCAGCAGCCCCCCTGCGCATGATCTCATAGATCACTTCCGACAGCGAAGGCGGAACAAGGTCGGGTGAGAGGTAGTAAGGATAGGCATCCATCCCGGCAAAGGCCGTGAGTTCGTTCCGCCCGAGGGTGAGCCAGCGGCTGCGCAGCAGGATCTCAACAGCCTGGCGGAAAAGCCTGGAGATCCGGTCCGACTGCGCCGAAGGCAGCAGACGACGAACCTGTTCGAAGATACCAGAAGGATCGGCGTTTGCGAAAAATTGGGCGAGTTCCGCATCAAAACGGTGATCACGCAGGATATCCAGCAGTTTGTTCCGATGTTTTGTAAGCAGGAGCTCGAAACTGAAAGAAATATTATCGAAAAACCGGTCGCCTACCCCTTGCAGGACCAGGTCGAGGTTTAGGATATGATAGAACCGAAGGATGGAATGCTCCCGACGAATGGCAGCTTTGCGGCCTCCTCCGGCAGTTTGCGCGACCTGGGCGGGACTGAAATAGCCTCTGATATCTGCCAATCCGGCGGGCAATACGGACGGTCCGGTGCGCTCAGGCTGAAGGATATTCCGGATCCTGGAGAAGATGCGCGGCAAACTGAAGGGCATGCCGGTGCCCGCCAGGGTTGCTTCCACAAAAAGATGACGGGCCTCGTCCAGCAGCACCTCCGGGTCTCCCCTCAATCCTGGTGAGAGCCCCGTGTCCGTCATCCGACGCCACTCTTGTTCGACACGCTCGGTTTGATCGTCGTACAGCAACCTGATCAGTGAAAAGAAGAGATCCCCGGAAATCCTTCGGCCTTTGAGGGCGGGCAGCAATAAGGTCTTGATATGCGATGCCTCATAATACCACCGATAGGCAGATAGGTGACTCACCAATCTGATCAGTCCTTCCTCCGCTGCCGCTCCGAAGGAAATGGCCGTATTGATTTGCGGAGGCTGCCCTTCAGAAAATCGTTCGGATACCGCCTGGGCCAGGGCATCGCCTGTATGCAAGCCTGCGCTGTAGCGGAAGGCAAAGATCAGAAATTCGGGTTCCACACCCAGGTACTCGGTCAGCATCGTCAGCAGGGTCGGAACATCAATGTCTTCCAGCGTCACCTGCGCTGGTGCACTCAGCCGGATATAGGTGGAGATCAGTTCCTGCAGAGATCGGGTATGCCGACCGAACACCTGCGTTCCCTTGATCAGGATCAGGGCCCGGACAACCGCGCGCGGCAACATGTCCAACAAACCGGCAGGCACAGGCTCGAGCAGATCCAGCGGGGTCCTGACGCCACTCGCGTCCCGGGCATCATCATCGTTTTGCAAACCCCTGAGGCCAGCCCGAACGGACGGTGTGCCGGGTGATGGCCCGCCGGCCGCTCTGATACCCCCAGGACCGATGGACCGACGGGGATCATCACCAGGTACTTCCGAACCCGGCACGCTGGAGGTTTCCCTCTCGACGGAAGTCCCTCCCTGATCCTCCCTGCTGATCTTCATCGGAACTTCTGTCAGACCTGCTTGTGCGGCTTGCCGCTTAACATCATCATCCCCTGTGTTCATTGGATGATCGGAAGGGGACACATTAGGTGAGACGCCGGATTCCGGAGGGATATTTCCTGTAGCATCTGCAGGAGGCGGGACTTCAGATGAGCGAACGACGTCGCGATCCTGCTTCCCCGGTAAAGTGACGGATGGCTTTGAGCCGGATTCAATCCCCTCAACCCTCGTCGAATCAGCTATGCCCGGCATGGAGGAATCTTCACGTTCAAAGGCAAGGCCCTGTCCCCGGGTCCCCCCTTGCTCCGCATCAGAGGATGGGGCATCCACAGCGATCTTGTTTTCCTGATCTCTGAGGATGGTTTGTGTCCGGGGGATGTCGGATTGTTTGTGGTCGATGTCTTTATCAGGATCCTCAAGACTTTTTTCTCCCTCAGGGCTTGGAAAAGTACCGGGGACTGTTTGTCCAAAATCTTCGGGGAGGAGGCTTTCCCTCTCCTCAGAATTTCCGACTTCCGGCCGGCCTTCAGCCCTGCCCTCCGTGATATCTTCGATTAGCCGTGACCGGTAGTCCGGATCCACGTCTTTGATCCTCGCTTCAGATATTTCCGCGGGTTCGTCCGGGTGGATGGCATCAGCGCCATTATCTGCCAGAAACCGACGTTCGGTTTCGGATAACAAATCTGCGTATATGCGTTCCCGTGAGTTTGTGGATGGAGTGTCCTCCGGCCTGTCACGTTCAGCATCCGGCATGATGGGAGATCCTGCGATATCTCCGTGTCTGCCTCCATCCGCCTGCGATCCCCGACCTGCAGCGGGCGGGAAGACTTCTTCATACAACTCCTTCAGGATCTGATACAGGCGTCCGTCGGGCGACACATCGAACAGGCTGCTGGAGCGCCAGATCGCTCGAATCAGATCCTTGTAACGGATATGATGCTTCAGCGCCATCCTGCGGATATGGAGCCGCAGAAATGCGGCATTGCCCATGGCATTGAGATCTGTCGTGGTGAAGAGTTCCAGGGTGATCTCATCGACCGAGCGCTGAACCCGGATATTGGTCTGATTGATCGGCCGGACCTTTCGCTGGGTCTCCAGATAGACCGATTCCACCCACTCGATCGCTTCCCTTTTACCCGGTACGGCGGCAGCGAAGAAACTGCGCAGCCGAGGGGATGGGATGGAATCGAGGATGCGTCGACGCACCCGTTCCGCCCGGCCAATATCTCGGATCAAGCCCGATAATTCCGGCAGCTGTTGTTCCACAAGCCTGGTGAAGATCTGTATCACTTCCGCGGCCATGCTGCGGGCACGATGTGATTCGAGGCGGCCTACCTGAAGATATCCTTCAAAAGCCTCCAGTTCCTCGTCCATTTCACCGGATGCCGTTCTGCTTGAACGACCGATCCCGCGCCGGTCAGATACAGGTTTTCGTTTCGGCATGGACCCTGGCAGAGAGATGGATGCGTTTGACCTGTTACGTAATACCTCTCCTGTCGGAGTTACTTGTCCTGCTACGCTGCCGGCGGTTGCGATCTGATCGAAGAATGCCCTCAGGGGGATCGGCATCTTTTGTCGCAACGGAAAACGCGCTGTTGCGTACAACCCGGTGGAGAGGCGTGATAGATGTCCTGCACCGATGTGGCCATCCGGGCTCAGCATGTCCTGCAGCAGGTGCAATCGGACAGTTTCAATCGCCGTTTCCCGCCCCAGAGTGGTCTCTAATTGACGAACAACGGCGGCGACCATTTCCTGCATTTTCGGCATACCCGCCGGCTGGAAGGTCGGCCTGGTGCGTTGCCAGCCATTGATGAGGATCTCCGTGTCAAGGTGTTGCAGGAGCCTTCGCAGCCTTGGCATATCCTTTCTGACCCGGTCAAAGATCCGTCCGAATGTCATCGAATCTGTCTCCAGCAATTCCCCTGCGATCTTACGGATGCTCAGGTTTTTGGGGGCGGCCCACCATGGAAGTCGACCATGCAGGATAAAATGCCCGAGGATTGCTGCATGTCGGGGTGGCCCTTCCTCCACCCGCATCACACCTCCGGAGGGCTTTTTATCTCGAACGGCCTGCAAGGCAGTCCGAAGCGCGGCCACGATCCGAGGAACCAGCTGGTCGATGATGTCTTCAGGCCTGAGCGTTCCGACATCCAGTTCCAGTCGGTCTATGACCAGGTGGACATCCTCAGGAACGAATTCCGACAGTACCTTGTCCAGTGCTTCAGGCAGGATCTTATCTCCCATCATACGGATCCTTTCGGAGAGCATGCGGTACTGGGCAGCCTCTTCCAGTTTAAATTGAAAGATCTGTCTTCGGATGAGATGCACTCCGCTCATATCCTGCGACGGGATGACTTGAATCTTCCAATGGTTTGGATAAGCTGCCTGGACAAGAGGTCAAGTTCCCGAAATTCGGTCCTGCTCTGGGCACGAACATGCAGCCAGCGACTATACACGTCTTCGAATATGCTCATCTGCAGGGGATCCAGGAGAAAGATGTCTGCAGAGAAATGGGCCGGAATATTCTCCTGCAGCAGACGTTTGAAGAGGCCGATGAATTCTTCATTCTGGAACCTGGCAGGCCAGGCTGGCAGCAGGAAGCTGAGTGCATTGGAATAAACGAAAGGTTCCGCCTCCGTGCCACGGACATCATCCTGTGCCGTGATCTCAAGGACCTGCCCCAGTGCAACCTCCCTTGCCTGTATCCTGGAAAGATAGCGGCTGGCTGCCAGCAATGCGCGTTGCGCTGCCGGTCGGGTCTTGAAGGTTTTATGCAGTCGGGCGACCGGCTGGCTGTCGCCATCGTAAAGAATCACATTGAACTCCTGTTCCTCTTCGTCTGACTGGATGCTAAACCGCTCAGGGATCATACCCAGTAACGGGATTTCCTCAGACTGAAGTCGTTGGGCCTCCATCGAACCCGGAAAATAGCCGGACAGATAGATCTCTCCCTGTTCGTTCAAAATATTGAATGTGAAAAGGGCCGGTTCGAGCGGCCTGAGCAGGATATGCTCGAGCATATGGAACCCTTCGCTTTCCAGATCCACTTGTATGACTGACTGTTTGAATCGTTCCACCACCGACTGGCAGACTCCGGCATCATCATGCTCGAAAACCAACACTTCCGTAACCGGTTCGGGAATTTTCATCAACACATGATGCCGACGTTGTCCGTCACGCCCCGAGATAAACAGGCGCAGGAAACGCTGGTTGCGGATATTGGCGAAAAGCCTTTTGATGAACCCAATGCCTAGCCTGGGGAAACGAATGGTGCCATCTTCATAATCGGAATGGGGCAAACGAAGAATTGGCATGCGCTGGTCTCCATCCACCACCAATTGATCCATGAACCAGGGCGTATCCTCCCCGTCAGAAGCAGGCTCCATGCCCACCCATGAGAGCAGGGGCCGTGAAAGCGATCTTCGCCTCAGGTCCCGAATGTCCATCAGCAGGGCGAGTTTACGCTCCAGGGTAGAGATATTTTCGCTGTCCCAGCCATCAGATGACCGATAGTCAAATGCCTTGTTGCGCGCAGTGGACAATTCGGTAACATGCTGCAGGAACCGGATCTTTCCTTCGATGATATCCCTTTCCACCTGTATTCTGTCGACTCCGGGGTCATGCAGCGCATTTTTCCGGAGTGCTTCAGTCTGGATATGTTCACTGAATCGTGCCATGAGGTGATCCAGTACTCGGTTTCGGCGCTGAAGGTTTTCGCCTGCTTCATTCACCATCGTTTGCAAAACCGTGGCATGCGATTCCCGGGTTTGCACCAACAGCTCCTCCCATCCCGGAATATCTTCGGGGAGCCGGGTGAAATAAGTATCGGGATGATCGCTGCTGATGGACATAAGATGTCGTATGTTGGTCAGCTGAGCGAGGTGATTGGCCATGATCTGTTCGAAGAAGGTCAGATAGGCACTCAACTGTCGGGCCTGAGCCTTACGTTCGTCGGCATCGCTTTGTTGGACCTGGCTGTAACGCCCCAATCCGTAGATTGCCGGAAACTCATTGTGGATGGCATAATGCCGTCCGAGTTCCTCCGCTGTGAACCGCCCCCTGGGAAGGGTATCCCGGTATTGAATGCTCCCCAGGTACTGGCTGCGGCGTGAAGCCAGGTCGAAATCAAGTAATTGCCGGGTGGTGACCGGATCCACTTCGATCTCCACATTGTTCTTCAAGATGCGAATTCCGGGGACGTTTCGGTCATCATAAACGTTGAACTCGATGACCGGATAGGATGCTGCGGAGAAGTTGATCTGGTCTTCGTGCACGGGCAGACCGTTCCGGAAAACCTTGAATTCCACCACCGCCTTCACGCCAGGGATCCGGACCATCAGATCCCGCATCCTGGATACGTGTATGGAATCGGATTTCGGGCGAAGGTCTTCCTTCAATATCAAGCCGTGGCGAGACCGGGGGCCGGAGAACACTTCGTCGGCCGGGAAACCTTCTTCAAGCAGATCGTAGGGATTCCGGAAACGAACTTCGGGATTGATATAGGCTTCCAGTTCTGCATAAATCCTGGAAAGCACGAATTCACCAATCGCATCCACTTCCAGGTGCACTGTGCCGGAGATGGTAAGTGGCACGGCTTTCAGCATGATGAGCCGGCCAAGGTCGCACCCCAGGTTCCGATGTGCATGAAACAAGTCGGTGATCTCCGTACGCAATTGCTCCAGTTCCGCCTCAGATAACTCATCGCGACTCTGAACCTGTACTTCGATGAGTCCATGATGACCGCCCTGGTCATCCCGGACGGGATTCACCCAGGCGTTCTTCACCCGTCGGACCCGGTCGATGATCATGCGGCGATAATCCGACATGGTGTATGGTTCCGTTGGGAAAATATCTTCCGGCGGGATGAGGAGATTCTGACGAACGGCATCATGTTTATCGACACCCAGGAAGAAGATATCCTTCACGGGCATGTTCGTACGGTACGAGAGGTCCATAAGGGCATAGACCAGGTATTCCAGCATGGTCACCCCCGGATCGTGGTAGTTATAATCTGTCCAGATCTTGCCGGAATACTGCTGGACCAGGCGTATGCCCTCCTCAAAGCGTTCCTTGAAACGCAAGCCGGGGATATCGTATTCCTTTTTTGAGATGCTGTTGGACACTGGATGAAATTAGGGGTTCAGGCAAGCAGTCCGGTTACCTCGAATCGGATCTGAAACGGTTCGCTGGTCCGTTCATCGATTCCGTAATGTGTGGCGGTGCGCACCTGCAGGGCATATTGAAACAGTTCTCCATGCCACCGAAACCTCAGACGGTTGAAAAAACTTCCGTAAAAGGCTCCGGTTTTTCGGATCTTCCCAAATGATAATCTGCCTCCGTGGGCATTCACTGCAATGGCATGGGCCAGGGCATACTTTCCGCTGCCCTGCCGGCCGTCTATCCTGGCCATGACCTCGAAAGCGCTCGGCGCATTGAGCCTGCTGATGATGTCATGCCATTTGCCGTCGCCCGGCACGGCTCCCTCGTAGAGTCCGCCCACCCGGCGTTTCATGCCGACAGTGCCATCCACCTCCAGTGCATGACGCGGATTGGCGACGCCGATGCCCACGGGTCCACCCTCCTTCAGCACAAGCCTGGGTGCATGGGTGGCATCGGAAATCGACAGCCCGGGCACCTCCTGCTCGTTGATACTTATATACCAATCGGGTTCACGATGTTGCAGGCTTGGATAGAAGGACATCAACTTGCTGGAATAACCGACAGGGGAGATCCGGAAGCCGTTTTCACCGCTCCGGTCGATTCCATCATCAACGATATTGAGGGTCGAATCGATCAGATCCGCGAAATGTTCTGCCGAAGGGGCGCTGCCCTTTTTGAAGTAGTTGCGCAGTGTCTGCCTGTTGAGAAGTGCCATACATCAGATTTTGAATGTAAACCAGAATCCTTCATCTTCAGTGGAGTTGTCGCTGTCCACCTGATCAGCATCATCCTCTTCCAAACCAATCGGAGCGGAATCGTCGCCCAGCACGAGGTTCGAACCGATCACCAGGTCTTCCAGAGAAGACAGTTCGGGTGAAAAGAACTGTGGCTCCGAGAGGATCTCGATTTGATGATTTGACAACGGCACAGGAATCGACCAGGGATATGCCGGGCGGATGTCATCAGGTTCGTCTTCCCGGGCGCTGTCCCGAAGTTGATACTTTCCTTCATCATCTATGATCATGCGGATCACAGAAAATCCGGTTACGAAGCGGATATAGGGTCGTGTCTGAATGAAATTGAGGATCTCCGATCTTTTGATGGGCGGCATGTTCATCGCCCATTCGACCTGACCGAAAAACCAGGGACATACATACCTGAGCAGGTCTTGGTGCAGACGCTTCAAGGTGGCACCCACCTCGACCCCTTCGATCTGAAGTTTGCATTTCACCCAAAGATATTCGTATGAAGGGTTCCTGACCATGATTCGGGCGAACGGAGATGATACTTCTTTCAGGAAAGCTTCCATTTCGAGGATCTGACCTGGATCCAGGAGGGGCTGATAAAATATATCATCCGTTCGGAGGGAGGGCAGCGCCGCCACCACCGCTTCGCCGGGGCCCATGAACCGCTCATGGCCGGCATATCCGAAGGCACGTACATGCGAGATCCAGTCGAAGCGGCGCATCAACAGGCGTTCCATATCCCATGCCGTGATCGCCCGGTTCTTATGACGAAGCACCTCACTGACACGTTGGTTGAATGCACTCGTAGTTTCGCGGAGCCTGCCCTCGGTAGTGGGCAGGGGTTGCCGTATGTTCAGAACGCCCTGGATCGGTTGGGCAAGCTCCTCGACACTACCCGCCGGCAGGGAAACAGGATGATCAGGATCGGAACCGTCATCCTGAAAAACGGCGGAAACAGCATCTGTGTGGATCTGTCTGATACGGCTGACCAGGGCCGCCTTCTGAATCGCACCCGCTGAAATCCAATAGACGCCTGAACCCATCGTTTCATTATCGTCTGAAATGTCTTCGGGCAGTTCGATGCTGAGGATGCCCGAGTGGATCAGTCCGTTGGTTTCATCAAAAAGAATGCGTTCTGCTTTCAGGGGTTTCCACACATCATGGCTGAGGTAGGTCCATATGATCTCGGGACGCCGCCCGACAGACCATTTATCGTTGCGTTCCAGTTCGAACAGCATGTTGACCGTTGTGCCCGGCCGGATGTCTTGTAATCCAATGAACAGGCTGCCTTCCAGGTCGAACCGGGGGATGATGCCGGTGCCCGTCACCCGGCCATCAGAGAATATCTGCCTGGAACCGAACGGATACAGATGAAAGAAGGCATGGTGTCCGTCCCGTTCGTTTTGAGCGGTCAGAGACGGTGCAAAAAACAGTTTCGAAGATGCCTTATAATTGATGAACAGGTTTTCCGCAAGCGGTGTAAAAGGTTCCTTCGGTGTCTCAAAATTCGGGCGTTTCCCGTTTTTCATGGCTTTCAGGTCGATGGAGCCGGAAACCGCCGCGTTGTACACCGCCGAATACACATCATATCCGAAGCCGATGGTCGGTGCCGCCAGTTCCAGTTTGAGGTAACCCAACGCTTTCCGGCTGGAATATTCCTCAACATCGTCGGGGCGGATCCACACATCATGGCGGATGCGCAACATTGAGAGGTCGATATCGTCGATCAGTCGCCCAGCCTCCACATGTCCGTCCTTCTGCTCCGCTTTGAAGAGGGAGATCAGTTGCGCAGGTTCGTGCGGACGTGGATGAAAGCGATGATCTGACAGTGCGCTTATGCGCAGCTGAAAGCTTTGATTGTCAATACTGTAGGGATATGCCCCGAAATAGGAAGAGGCGCCGTTATCATCAAAGGGTAATCCATGAAACTCCCATCCTACCTCCAGTTTGTCTAACCGCTTGGCGAAAATCTCATCATTGCCGATCAGCAGGAACGAGCCTTTTTTGGGACTGATGCCCAACAGTTCGAAGGGGCCTGCATCATCAAGTGGCCCAGAGCTGCTGTGCAGACGGTGTGTCCTGAGATCCCGGACGCTGACCCGGATATCCACTTCCTCCATGTCCAGAAACTGAAGATGTGTATAGGGATGGTAGGCCTGCATTCCGTTCAGCTGAACTCTAAGGACCGGCTGAAGGGTCTTCAGGCCTGCCTCATGGATATCCTCCTGGTAGGCGGTCACCGCCGGATCCCCTTTACCCAGGATAATGCGAAGCGTCAACTGATGCAGATCCCAGGTTTCAGGTGGCAGAAATCTAACATCCCTCGCATCCACCCATCCATCCGATCCGGTATATGAGACGCCGGCGGATGATGAAAATACCGAATGAAAAATCTCCTCCGGCTTGAGAAGCTGGTGATGAGAAATATCGAGCAACAGGTTGGTCAGGTAATGGAAACTGCTTTCAGAAAACCGAAAAATCAGATCAATGGTGCGCTCGCCCCCACCCAGTCTCAATACAGGAGATGCCATGGCGAAACCTACGCGTGCATCCTGCATCGTCCTTTCCATCGGACTCCGGAATCGCTGTTCCTCTCCCAGGGCACTCCATCCTTCCGCATATCCTGAACGGGTGGAGGGTTCTGCGGCATAGAGTCCCGTCACGGTCTGAAAGCGGCTGTGGATGTCTACCTGCTGATTCCTGGACACGAAAAGTGTTCTGACCGAGTGGATGGCAGCTCCTGAAATCTGAAGATCGCGTTCCAAAGCATATTGACGGGGCTCCCCTGTTTGATTCTGACCGGCGAGCAGGATGGATCCTTTTGGGATGCGCAGGCGTGGAACCGCAGGATCTTTGATGAAGACCAGCATCATTCTGTCTGGATTCCTCGCTCTTTTTTGCATCCCGAGGACTTCCTGGAAGTAAAAATTCAATTGTCGTTCAGGGATCTTGTTGATATCCGACTGCACGTGTTTGTATAACTGCAGGAATGCCAGCAACAGGCCTACATGTGGCTGGTGGTCATCCCGATCTTCCAGTGACCGCTGCAACAGTTGACGTGCGCGGACCACCAGGTAGGACACCGTATCGTAGACCGGCTTCAGGATCAGCATCAGCTGCTTGAAAAGTTGATTCAATTGTTCACCACGCTCCTGCAATCCAAGAAGATAGGCGATCTGAACAGGCTGGTCCTTTTTCCAGAGGGAACAGTAGTCCTGATCATCCCAGTCAAATATATACTGACCGTCATTGTTGAGCGCGCCATAACGGATCGCCTTCAGCCGCAGAAAACTGCCATTCGCTGTATATTCAATGGCGGAAGTGAGTTCTAGTTCGAGCGGGGAACTCTCCCGATTCGGATTGAAACGGGATGCCAGCAGATACCAGTCGTTCATCGTCCGCATTAACCGAAACGTGATGCTAAAAAGCCGGTGGATGAGCGCGAGTCTTCCTTCATTAGCCGATTGATTCTCGAATGAGATCAGGATGTCGATCCGTTCCTTTTCTATTTCATCGAGCGGGTAGCTGTCGATGTCTGCCAGTAGAAAAACCTCGTCCGACATGAAGAAGTCCTGCCAGTCGCCTTCGGGCTTATCCTCGACATTGAAAAAGCGCAATTCGCGGGCATACCGGTTGATGAACTTCAGGAAATCGCTGAAACTGCGCTCATCAGGCAGGAAATAATCCGTCTGGAGCGCACGCACGGCGCTTCCTGATTCATGAACGGGATGGTATGTGTCTGGTTTGGGCACGTGGTTCAGATCATTGCACATGCGTACCTTCCGTCAGATAGAACGGAAAGACAATATTGTCGCGGACGTTGTTGGACTGAATTTCGTAGTCGATCCCAAAATGCACAATGCCGTCGGATACCTTATCCAGGTTGCAGTTGACGCCGTGCACAATGATCCTGGGTTCGAATATCCGTATATCATTTCTCAGCCGTTCGCAGAGATAGGTCATGTTCTCTGTCCGGCTGGAGTCAAAGAAATGTTCTGACACCACACTCCCATATTCCAGGCGCATGAGCCGCTCACCGCGGTTGGTGTTCAGATAGATGAGCAGACTCTGACGGATATCCTCCTCATCACTCACCATGACTACCCCGCCAGACCGTTTGTTGAAGGTGGGTGGGAAGGCCCATCCCCTCCCCAGAAATGATTTTTCCTGCATAGCCTTCGTTTATCTACCGATGTTGAACGGGTGTATGCTCACATTGATCCGGTTGCCCTGCCTGTTGATTTGCCCCCTGCCTGCCGGATCGCCCATAGGTATCAGATTCATCAATTGACATTTACCACAGATCCTTTGATGGTGACCGTCCCCGAAGCTTTGATTTCCGCTCCGCTGGAGGCTGTCACCTTGAAATTCCCCTTGGCATTGGCTTCCACACTCTTGCCATCGAGTTTCACGCTGTCGCCGGTCGACTCGATCGTGATCGCCTTGGCAGCCTTGATCTCGATCTCGTCCTTGCTGTCGAAAGTAATCTTTTTTTTACTTGTTATAGTGATCCCGTCCGCTGAAGTCTCAATCTTGTTTCCGTTCTGATCCTCGATGGTGATGCCTTTGTCCTTATCGGAAAAGACAATCTTATTCTTCCCCGGGGTGTTCAGCGTCAGTACCTTGTCCTTGTCGTCAAAGGATATCGTGATCTTTTCCTTGGACAGGATCGACTTGATGGAATTCTCCTTGGTCAGGGTCTCGTTCGGTTTGTTCTTGGAATCGTATAAACAACCCAGGATGACGGGATACCTGGGATCATCATTCAGAAATCCTACAATAACTTCGGAGTTGACTTCAGGAACAAAGAAACTGCCAGCATTGTTGGTCGCATAGAATTGCGAGAGCATGGCCCATACGCCCTCTCCGGTAGATTTGATGGAAGGGATCATGACCTTTATCCGATAATGGCTCAGTGGATCCCCATCCAGTTTTTTCACAATGCCGATATGGAGTCCGGATACCGGCCCGAGCCAACTATTGGGTTTATCTTCCATTCGTTCGACCGACAACTGCTCCTGCAGTCCGAAACCCGCAGTTGTGGAATAATATCCATCTTCGACGGCGTGATGCACGGATGTAACATAGGCATCCCCATCAAAAAGGGATCCGAAACCTTCGAGGGAGATAATGCAGCCGGGCACTACGGTGTTCACACCCCGAAACGAGACCTCACCCACTACACGACGCAGGCGGGATTCTACCAGCAAGGCATCGGCGATGTCTTTCAGTTCGGTGGTATCCATAGGGGTTTTCACGCCAAACTCAAGCGTGGCGGGACTTGCCACCTGTCCGAGTGTCTTGCCGACTTTATCGCCGGGTTTTGACAGATTGGAGGGTTCTGCGCCCGTTTGCGTCTTGTCGGCCTCGGTATGCGGATCCCATGAGACGGATTTCACGGCCTGCCATTGCGTAGCTGCATCGATCTCTCCCCGGAAACTGGTCACATCATCACCCTGTTTCACCGTCACCACAGCGCTGCCTGATACTGCCGGCGCCTTGACGGTCAGTTTATTATTCACATTAAGCACGACGAGCCCATTGGCCTGTGCCCGCTTGATCATAAAATCCCAGTCGGTGATGTCATATTGCGTAAGGAAGGGATGCTGCAGGGTGGTCGCATCGATCGTTTTATCAACACCGGCACCGGACGCCAGGGTCGTGATCACCTCGCTGTCTTTTTTATCTTCATACAACGCTGTTTTTCGCCCAAGGGTCATTTTAATGGCCTTATCGGCGCACTCGAGCACCAGCAAGCTCCTGGATGCGAAATTGAGGTAGCCTTCGCGGATATCAATCCGGTGCTTGAGGACCAAGCCCTTGAACACCAGTGCGTTGGTCTGGTCGTAACCCAGCGAAATTTCAACATCCTTCCCGGGTGCAAAATCCGCCACTTCCGATTCTTCGAAGGTATTGAGGTATGAATTTCCGGCGATGATGCTGATCCTGGCACGGCCCACTTTGTACACTTCCTGCCAGACATGCAGGTTCATCACCTGGTACTTAGCATCCAGTTCCTTGTTATTGACCTTGACCGTGTAAGAAAATGTTTTTTGCAGGGAGTCATTGGGCGTAACGGGCATGGCGGTTATTTTTCCAGCGGCGGGAACTGCAATATGCTGCCAACCTTCAACCTGCGAAAGGTTGGCAGGTTATTGAACTCCGCCACCCTGATGAAATATTTGGGGTCATCATAAAAATCATGACACATGGCCACCAGCGAATCTCCTTCACGGATCGTGGGCATGCGGGTGATATCCGGACTTCTGAATTCCCTGGAAACAACCTGGTCATCTACCACTTCTGCGACAGACATGCTGACCTTGGCCCGAAGCGGAAACCCCAGTCGATCAAAATGAAGATATGTCACTGAAAAAGCGGTCACCCTGCCTTTCAGATTTACTGATCCGCTCCACAAAACATGTACAAACGGAGGTTTATGAGAATCGCTGATGGGTTTGATGGTGGCCATCTGTAACTGTTCGATGGCACTACTGATGGACATGCCCGGCGAGAGCGCCGTCACAGTCCCCTGTGGAGGAACAGGAAGGACACCCGTATTGTCAATGATGAATTCAAAATTGACTTCCTGCCGGTTATAGGCCTTGCCTTTGTCTGCCACCGGAACACCGGATGCATTCTTGGGTTCCTGGCTTTCCTCTTCCATCGTATTGACGTCATAGGAAACCGTGAATTGTTCAGGATTGAGCTGGCAGACGAACGTGGCAACACAGGTCCCGCTTACATCACCATTGATGAATTTTGGGTACCCCTTGATCATTAATTTGTTGACAAGGTCAGACATCAGCGTTCGCGGCTCAGATTTAACTTATCAAGGACTTCCTGCACACATTCCTGGACGATCTGCCTGCGCAGTGCGTAACTCAGCTTTCCGAGTGTCTTTTCGCCCTTGGCTTCCCCCTTTTGTGGCTTTGTCTTTTCCGGCTCTGAATGGGGTGAGCCGACCGATCCCTTTATCACCATCTCATTGATCTCGACAGGCATAAGGTCTGATTTTAACTTTCTACAGTCATTCG